>JADZDL010000001.1 GCA_020851075.1 Planctomycetota bacterium
GAGAAGCGCCCATCCTGCTCGGTGCTCAAACCGGCGGCGGCGAGGTGCTGCAGGATGCTCGAATACGCGCTCGGCGGCGTCGCCAGATAGAAGATGCGATTGCCGGCCGTGCCGTGCTTTCGATCGAGCAGGTCGAGTTTCTGTTTGAGCTCTTCGTATGCCTTCGCGTCGGCGAAGTCGCCTTGCTGGTAGACGAAGGCCTCGCCAAGCGCTGCAAACGCCGCCTGCGTATCGGAGCGCCCGAACTGTGTGACACCCTCGGCGAGTTCGGCGCGGAAGGACTCGTCGGTCCACGGCCGTCGCGCAAAGCCGACTACTGCGAAACCCGGCGGCAACAGGCCATCCTTGGCCAGCCCCATCAACGACGGCACGAGCTTGCGCTTCGTGAGGTCGCCGGTGGCGCCGAAGATGACGAGCGCACACGGCTTGGCGGTGCGGGCCGAACGCAGCTCTTCCGCGAGCGGGTTGCCGAGTGGAGGTGTTGCCAATTGGTTGGTCTGCGACATGCGGGTGGTCTCCATGTTGCCCGTAGAAGGCCCGCGATGCACGCGTGCGCCCCCAGACTCACGCAGGCTCTTGGTCCGGGGGCACGTCGACGACCCCTTCGGGGAGCGGTTCGGTGCCCTGCAGGGCGGCAAATCGGTGGCTGATGTTGGTGGCGGCGGTGGTCATCGTCGCTGTTGCCGTGGCCAGTTCGCCAGCCTTTGCATCCGTCACGTGGGAGGCTTCCTCCATCTCCTGGCTAGCCGCCAGCACGTCGACGATCTGGGCCACTTGCCGTTCGGTATGCTTGGCAATCTCGTCCATATCGGTGCCGAGCTCGCCAAACGAACCCAGCAGGTCGGCCAGCAGCTCGTGCAGGCGCTCGATGGTCTTCTGGCCCTGTTCGGAGTCGCGCAGTGATTGCGTAATGGTGGCGCCATTGCTGCGCGCGGCGGTGGCGCTGCGCTTGGCGAGCGAACGAACTTCCTCGGCGACGACGGCAAAGCCGCGGCCATGTTCCCCAGCTCGCGCGGCTTCGACGGCGGCGTTCAAGGCCAATAGGTTGGTCTGGAACGCGATGCCGTCGATGGCCTTCATCACGTCCTCGGTGCTGCGGCTCGCCTTCTGCACCTGGGACATCGTGGCGGTGACACGCTCCATCTGGTCGAGAGCGCCCTCGACGAGGGCCACCGCTTTGGCGGCTTTGTCGAGGGCTTGTTGCACGAGCTTGCGGTTCGCCTCCGCACCCTGGGTGAGCTGCTCGAAACGTTCGTTCACGCGCCCGAGCACGTCGCGCTGTTCGTGCGTCTCGCAGTTCAGTTCGCGCGTGCAGTTGGCGAGCCACTCGGTCTGCTGCACGAAGTCCGCCGTGTTGGTCCGCAGGTCACTGACCATGGTCGTGATGCGATCCGCAAACCGATTGAACGAACTGGCGATGCGCGCCGCTTCGACCGTGTGCATGCGGGGCAGGCGGCTGTCGAGGTCGACCTTGCCGCTCGCCATCTCCTCAATCGCGGCGGCAATCTGCTGCAACGGCCGCATCGTGCGCCGGAAGAACCAGGCGAGGCCAAGGATGGCACCCAGGCACAGCCCGAGCGAAGTCTCGACGACTCGCCACTGCAACACGCCCTGGGCCACCGAACCAAGCGGCGGCGCGCTGACGACGGCATAGATCGTTCCGCCAGCCACTGCCAATAGGCAGGTGCTCGCAGCGATGAATAGCCTGGAGCCAAGCGATGTGATGCGTGCCACGATGCGTTCCTCGCCGCCTGATCGACGAGAAAACCGACAGCGCTTGAGGCTCTCTGCGGGGTGCTCAGCATGCCCAGTGGCACCGCCCCGTTGGCACCGCCGGAACGCGCTCAGCTGATCGCGAGCATGCGTTCGAGTGGCAGCAGTGCCCGCTTGCGCAGGTCTTCGGGCATTTCAATGCGCGGCTTCAGATCGCGCAATGCGAGGTAGATCTTCTCGAGCGTGTTGAGCTTCATGTGCGGGCACTGATTGCAGCCCTGGCACGCCGCGGAGCGGTCTTCGTACGGAACGGGAATGAGCTCCTTCTGCGGCGCCGCCTTCTTCATCGTGTGCAGGATGCCCATCTCGGTACCGACGATGTACTGCTTGCCGGCGTCCTTCTGCACGAACTCAAGCAGCTTCGACGTCGAGCCCACGTAGTCCGCCAGCAGCAGCACGTGGTCCTCGCACTCAGGATGCGCGATGAACTTCGCATCGGGGTGCCTGGCCTTCAGCGCGGCGATCTTCTTGCTGCTGAACGTCTCGTGCACCATGCAGGCGCCCGGCCACAGGTCCATCTGGCGCCCGGTCTTCTTGATGAGGAACGCGCCGAGGTTCTTGTCGGGGCCAAACAGGATCGGCTTGCCCTCGGGCACTGAACGGATCACCTTCTCGGCATTGCTCGACGTGCAGATGATGTCGCTCTCGGCCTTCGTGCCGGCGCTGCAGTTGATGTACATCACGACGTAGTGGTCGGGATGTTTCGCCTTCCACGCGCGCAGTTGGTCGGGCGGGCATTGCTCGGCGAGCGAACACCCGGCGTCGAGATCGGGGATCACGACGATCTTGCCCGGATTCACGATCTTCGCCGTCTCGGCCAGGAAGTGGACGCCGCAGAACAGGATCACCTCGGCATCCTTCGCATCGCGCGCGCGCTTCGCGAGC
>JADZDL010000002.1 GCA_020851075.1 Planctomycetota bacterium
CGGCGACCGTGTGGATGTTCGTGCGCGGAATGAACGCACCAAACGGCGTGTTGCGGCTGTCCTGGCGATCCTCGTAGCTGGCCCGCGCATCAAGCGACGGCCAGCGGTCCGCCGCGGCGACGCCGCGCAGTGCCTGGGCCGAGACGAGCCGCTGGTAGGCGGCGCGCAGGTCGAGGTTCTGGGCGAGCGCACGTTGCACGAGTTCGGTGAGCACCGGATCCTGGAACGCCTCCCAGAACGGGCCGTCCAGCACCTTGCCATCGACGAGGCCCGCTTCGCGCGCCTGCTGCCAGGTAGCTGGCAGCTCGCGCTTGGGTGGCACGAAGTCGGGGCCGACGGACGTGCAGGCGGCGGCGAACAGGGCGGCCAGCGTGGCCGCCGCCCTACCCAGGGACAGGCTGCCGAGGGAGAAGCTGCCCAGGGAAGAGCTACCAACGGAAGGGGGGTGCATCACGCAAACTCCAGGTGCGCGCCGTTCGTGGGTTCGACGCTCGGTTCCGCATGGGCTTCGCCGGGGGCCCGGCTGTGGTCGGCGGCGAGCAGCAGGTAGAAGACTGGCACGACGAAAAGCGTGAACAGCGTGCCCAGCGCCATGCCAGCGACCAGCACCATGCCGATGCTGTTGCGGGCCTCGGCGCCCGGTCCGGTCACGAAGACTAGCGGCAGGTGGCCAAAGATGGTGGCCGCCGTCGTCATGAGCACGGGGCGCAGGCGGGTGCCGGCGGCCTCGCGCAGGGCCAGGAACTTGCTCTTGCCCTGCTCCTGCAGCGTGTTCGCAAATTCGACGATGAGGATGCCGTTCTTGGCGATCAAGCCGACGAGTGTGATCAACCCGACTTGCGAGTAGACGTTGATCGTCGTCTTGTCGAGATACGAGAACAGCAACGCACCGCTGATCGCGAGCGGCACCGAACCGAGCAGCACGATGAGCGGATCGCGGAAGCTGCGGAACTGGGCTGCGAGCACCAGGTAGACGAGCAGGATCGCAAATCCGAGCGTCGTCACCAGCGACGACGCTTCGTGGCGGATCTGGCGTGATTCGCCGGCGTAGTCCATCGTGACGCCGGGCTTCTGCACGGCGGCGGCGGCTTGTTCGAAGACCTGCAGGCCTTCCTCCTTGGTGACGCCAGGCAACACGCCGCCGAAGATTTTCACGGCGTTGCGCTGCTGGAAGCGATTCAACGTGCGCGGCGACGCGATGGACTCGATCGTCACGAACGACGACACGGGCACGAGGTCGCCGGCCGGGGTCTTGATCTTGAGATCGAGCAGCGGGCCCACCGTGGCGCGGTCGGCGCGGTCGATCTGCGGGATCACCTTGTAGCTGCGGTCGTACCAGTTGAACCGATTCACGTAGCCGCCACCGAGCAACGCGCCGAGTTCGCGACCGACGCCGGCGAGGTCCATGCCGAGGTCGGCGACGCGATCGCGGTCAATGCGCACACGCGCTTCGGGGCGGTCGATCTTGAGGTCCGTGTCGACGTAGAGGAACTTGCCGCTCTGCCAGCCAGCGCCGACGACGGCCATCGCCTGCTCGAGCAGGTCTTCGACCGAACCGGAGCTCTGCAGCACGAGTTCGACGTCGTGCTGGCCCGAAGTTGGCAGGGGGGGATCGAGGCGCGGGAACGCGCTGAGACCCGGCACCTGCGACACGAGGTAGTAGAGCTCGCCGACGATCTCCTTGGTCGAACGGGTGCGTTCGCGCCAGTCCTTGTTGACCATGCCACCAAACCCGCCCCAGTTGGCGACGAGCGACCACATGAACTTGGTCTCGGGCAGATTCTGCACGGCCTTCACGACTTCTCGCGAGGCGGCGTCGACGGCTTCGAGCGTCGCGTCGGGCGACGCGTCGAAGAACATGCTGATGTGACTTTGGTCCTCGACCGGAGCCAGTTCGCGGCGCGATTGCGTGTAGAGCGGCCAGGCGGCCGCGGCGATGGCGAGAGCGGTGACGACGATCGCCCAGCGGATCGCCAGCGCGCCATCGAGCAGACGTTCATAGAGGCGGCGCGCCAACGCGAAGCCGCGGTCGACCTGGCGCGTGAGCCAGGCTTCGCGGCCGTGTTCGCGCACGGCGTAGGCGCTCATCACCGGCGACAGCGTGATCGCGACGAAGCCCGAGACGAGCACCGCCGCAGCCAGCGTGATCGCGAACTCGAGGAACAGAGCGCCGGTCATGCCGCCCTGGAACCCGATCGGCGTATAGACCGCGGCCAGCGTGATCGTCATCGCCACGATCGGGCCGAGCAGTTCGCGCGCGGCTTCCTTGGCGGCGGCGAGGCGGGTCTTGCCCATGCGCACGTGGCGTTCGACGTTCTCCACGACGACGATCGCATCGTCGACGACGAGGCCGACGGACAGCACGATGGCGAGGATCGTCAGCAGGTTCAGCGAGAAGCCGAACGCCGACATGACCGCCGCCGCGCCGATCAGCGACACGGGCATGGCCACGAGCGGCACCAGCGCGGTGCGGATCGAGCCAAGGAACAAGAACACGACGAGCCCGACGATGCCGATGGTCTCGACGAGGGTCTTGCTGATCTCCGTCAACGCATCGCGCATGAACATGGTGCCGTCGTAGGCGAGGTTCATGTCGATGTCGGGCGGCAGCGTCGGGCGGATCGTCTCCATCTCCGCGAGCAGGAGGTCACCGACGTTGATCTCGTTGGCGCCGACCAGTGGCCAGACGCCGAGGTAGACACTCGGCCGGTCGTTGTACTTGGCCATCATGTCGGCCTCTTCCGCGCCGAGTTCGACGCGCGCCACGTCGCCGATGCGCACGACGGCGCCGCCGCGGTCGGTGACGATGAGCTGCTCGAACTCCGCGACCGAACGCAGGTCGGTGTCGGCGAGCAGGTTCACCTGCACGAGGTTGCCCTTGGTCTGGCCGACGGCGGCCAGGTAGTTGTTGCGCTGGATGGCGGCGTAGATGTCGCCGGGGGCCAGGTTGACGGCGGCCAGGCGATCGGGGTCGATCCAGATGCGCATCGCGAGTGGTCGACCACCTTCCTGGTTGGTGACCCGCTGCACGCCCGCGATCGTCGCGAGTTGCGGCTGGATGTTGCGCGTCAGGTAGTCGGTGAGTTCGGCCAGGCTGCGTTCGGGCGCCGTGAAGCTCAGGTAGAACGTCGCATACGGACGATCCGCGCGCTGCACGTCGACGGTGGGCGGTTCGGCTTCGGACGGCAGTTCACTGCGCACCTGCTGCAGGCGCGCCGTGACTTCGGCGAGCGCCTGCGTGGTGTTGTGGCCGAGTTCGAGGCGGATCGTCACGGTGCTCACACCGGCCCGGCTCGTCGACTCGATGTGGTCCACACCGCTGATGGCCGCCACCGCGCGTTCGATCGGCGTGGTGAGGAAGCCGCGCACCGTCTCCGCCGAAGCGCCGACGTAGACGGTCGTGATGATGACCGACGCACTGTCGATCTTGGGATACTGCTGGATCGGCAAGGACGCGGCCGCGCGCCAGCCAACCAGCACGAGCAGCAGGTTGACGACGAGTGCGAGCACGGGGTGCCGCACGAAGATGTCGGTGATGGATCGCATGGTCACTGCCCCTTCGCCGGAGCGTTCTTGATGTTCACGAGCACGCCTTCGCGCAGTTTGAACGAGCCCGTCGTGCCCACCTGCTCGCCGGCCTTGAGGCCTTCGAGAATGACCACGTCGTCGGCGAGGGAGACGCCGCTGATCACGCGGCGCGAAGCGGCCCGCGTCATGCCGTCGACGCCGGTCTGCAGCACGTAGACCAGATCGCCACCGGGGCCGCGGCGCAGGGCGCTGGCGGGCACGACGAGCACTTCATGTTCGGCTTCGACGGGCGTGCGAACGCGCACCGACGAACCTGGCTGGGGTTTGGGCCCCTTGCTGTCGAGCAGGGCGCGGATCCACGTGTTGCGTGTCGCCGAGTCGACGCGCGCGTCGATCGCGATGATCTTCGCGGGCACGGGAATGGTCTGGCCCGTAAAGCCGATCGCTACCGCACCGCCGATCTGCAGGCGCGCGGCGGTGTCCTGGGTCACCGCGAAGTCGATGTGCATCGCTTCGTCGACGCCCTGCAGGGTGGTGATCGTGGTGCCCGCATCGAGGTACTGTCCCAGGTGCAGGTCGAGCAGGCCGACCCGCGCGCGGAACGGCGCCCGAACACGCTTCCGCTCGATGAGGGCTTCGGTGCGCTTCACGTTGGCGAGGGCCTTGTCGTGTTCGGCGCGGGCGCGGTCGACGTCGGCGGCCGAGGCGCCCTGGTCCTTCAGGGCCTTCTCCATGCGTCCGAGCATCGATTCGGCGAGCCTCGCTTCCGCCTCGAGGGCCGCCAGCTCGGCCTGTTCGACGCTGACGTCGAGTTCGACCAGCAGGTCGCCGGCCTCGACGACCTGCCCAGTCTGCAGCTTCACACTGTGCACGGTGCCGGGCAGCTCGTTGCGCAGCGTGATCGACTGCAGGGCGTGGGCGGTGCCGATCGAGGTCGTGGAGCGAGCCCACTGCTGCGTGCGCACGAGGGCGGCGTCGACGGTCTCGCTGCGTTCGGGCTGCCCGGCCGCTGCCGCCGCCAGGGCGGCGTTGTGGCTGCCCTTCCAGAGGTAGAGGCCGAGGGCCGTGGCTGCCACGACGGCGAGCAGCAGTGCGGAAGCCACCAGCTTGAAGGTGGTAGAGAACGTGCGTGGGGGAGGCATCTTGGATTGCTCGTAGACCGGTCGTCTAGTTTCTCGACGGACCGGCATCTTCAGTGACAGGACGGGGCGAACATCACGTGCCGAGGCGGGTTTTCTTCGAGGCCACGTTCATGGGAGCGGGGCCGGGCCTAGCAGCGTGTCGAATACGAATGCTTGGAAGTCGTCTAGTGGGTTGATGTTGCGATCGATTTGCATGCGGATCGCGGCACCTTCCCACAACATGACGAGCACGTTGGCGAGCCGGTCGGCGTCGTGCTTGCGCCCGATCTCGCCATTGGCCTGGCCTTCGCGGATGACCTGGGCGAGCAGCGCGCTCCATTGCTGGTAGGCGCAGCGTACGGCGGCGTGCACGGGCTCGCTGAGGTTGGAGGTCTCGAGTGCGAGCTTCGGAATCAGGCATTCCACCGTCGGTCCCGTGGTCGCACACTCGGCGCGAGCCTCGTCGAAGATCTGTCGCAACCTTTGCAGAGGACTTAGTTTGCGGTTTCCTAGAACCGCCTTCATCTCGGTCAGGTGGCTGTGGCTGGCACTCTCGATGAGGGCGACCCCAAACTCCTCTTTGGAGGCGAAGTAGTGATAGAACGAACCCTTCGGAACCCCTGCCAGTTGAAGCACTTCGGCAAGCCCGCACCCGTTGAAGCCCTTCTTGCCGAACAGCTCGGTGCCGGCGGCCAAAATGCGGTCGCGCGTATCAGGTTCTTTGGATGGGTGATCGGGGGTCATGCAGGCGTGGGCTGGATTAGACCGGTCGTCTATCGAGCTTATCCTCCCCAATTGCAAGGTTGTCCCACAATTTCGTCGGCTTCCCCGGCGTCAGTGGCCGAGCCGCAGCGTCAGGCCCTGGCTCATCGCCAGACTACCGGGGGACGCTGGATCGAGCACTGCACACTGGCTGTGCAGCACCACGCCGCGCAACGCCGGGTCGCTGGGCAGCGGCACCGGCAGCTGCACGAACCCGAATGCGTCGGTGAACCATAGGCGCGACGCAAACGCATTCTGCAGCAGCAGCACGCAGCCATTGCCGAGGGGCTGATTGCCGGTGCTCAAGCCAAAGCCGAACATCGCGGGACGCTGGGCTGCATCGGTTCGCAGGTCCACATGGAAGTTGGCGCTGCCGAGGCGAGGGACGCCGTATGCCACGAGGCTGGTCGTGCCAGTACCGCAGGCGATACCAAACCGTTGGGTCGCTGCCGCGGTGGCGGATTCGACGACGCTGAGGTTGGCGAGGTGAGCCAGCGAGACACCTCGCACCTGGTCGAACACACGCAACGCGGGGCCGCTGCTAATGGCCGACCAGGTCGCGCCGTTCCACGCGAAGGTCTGCGCTACGAGTTGGCCGGGCAGGAAGAGGCCCTCGAGCATGCCGCGCCACGGATTCCAGACCAGTTGCCACATCGGGGTCGGCGCTGGGCCATTGCCCGCGACGAGTTGCCAACTCGAGCCATCGTACTCGTAGGTGTTGCCATGGTCGTTGTGCGCAACGACGCGATCGCGGATGGGGTCGAAGCCGAGCACCAACTTGACCGGATCAAACGGCCCACTGGCGACGATCTGCTGCCAGGCCACTCCATCCCACTGCCAGTGATCCTTCAGCCAAGGGCCTTGCGCCGAGTTCCTGCCGCCGACGAGGACCACGCGGTTCTGCACCGAGTCGTAGGTCATCGCGGCAGTGGTGCGGGGCGATGGCCCATTCGTGGCCCCAAGGCGCCACGCGGTGCCGTTCCAGATCCACGTGTCGCCCTGCACCTGAGGCGCGGCTGGACCTTCCCCGCCAAACACGACGATCTCGTGGCGAGCCGAGTCGTAGGCCTGCGCGGAGTGAAAAAGCGTCGCCGGGCCGTTGGCCGGCAGCGGCAGAAGTTGCCACTCGAGGCCATCCCACTCGGCGTGCACCTGGCGCGCGCTGGTGGCACTGTTTGCACCAAGCAGCACGGCGCGTTGTCGCGCTTCGTCGAACGTCATCGTGAACTGCGAGCAGGACGGTTGTGGCAGGCTTGGACCGCGTGACCATTGGCTGCCGTTCCAGCTCCAGACCCAGTCCTCGGTGTTGGGGGAGAGCCACAGCAGCTGGCCATGGCGATGATCGGCGGTGTAGGTGCCGCCGCCCGGCGGTTGGAACGCGAGGGGCACGCTGTGCCATTGCGTGCCGTTCCAATGCCATTGCACGCCGGCGCCGGCCGCGAGGATGCGTCCTTGCGCCGGGTCATACGCGATGCTGCCCACGGCTCCCTGGTAGGGGATCGGCCCGGTCAGTTGCTGGCCGTTCCAAGACCACATCTCGTTCCCGCCGCCGGCCTGGGGGACCAGGGTCTGCAGCCACGTGATCTGCTGTGCTGCATCGTACTCGGCACCGAGGAGCAGGCGCGAGCTCGGAATCGACGCGACCTGGGCGAAGGTGCTGCCGGCGGCCTCGTCGATGGCGATGGTGATGTTGTTGCCCTGCACGACACTGCGCACCCCGACGAGGATGCCGCGGGCGCGGTCGGCGAGGACCTTGTTGTAGTTGGGAGTCTGGCCCAGCGGTTCCAGCGAGTAGCCGTCGTAGGACTGCAGCGTGGCGCCAAACACGAGCACCCGTTGCCGTCGGGGATCGTAGAACAGGCTGATACCCTGTGGTGTCGTGACCGTTCGGCGTGACCAGGATTGGCCGTCGTGTTCCCAGAACGATCCGTTCGCTGCATGGACGACCAGACGCGCGCGGGCTTCGTCGTAGCAGAACCTGGCTGTGCCGAAGGCCTCGGATGCGAGGTTGGTCGCGGGCCATTGGGCCATCAGCGAAGTGGCGAGCGTTGCCAACGCGAATGGGAGTGCGCGCAGGTGGGAGAATGTGGCCATGGCGGATCCGTTCGGAGATCTGGGCATCGCGCCGACCTTCTGGCGGGTGCCCGGGCAAAGCGGCGCGCAACTTCAAGGTGCCGCTCGGACCGCCCGAGCAACATCTATACCACGATCTCGCCCCTCCGACTGCCCGTCAACCCGCCACGTAAGTCGCCACACATGGCCGCGACGCCCTTACGCAGTTCGTTCCTCCATTCGTGATACGCGGCGATGACGGCGAGGAGGCCAGCATCTGCGTCTGGATTGCCAACGTCGAGTCGCCTGCATCACCACGATGTCACCGATTGGCGACACGGTGTGTTGGCTACATCGCAACTGGGCGCTTCCGATGCGGCGCAGGCGGTGATCGGGCGCTGAGCGTCCTGGATCCCCCGAGAACTAGCGCTCCACGCCAGCGCCCCTCACCGTACGAGGACTTCGACGACGTCGTCGCCAGACGCGAGTTCGAACGACTCCGACACGAGGTCGCCGGCGTGCACCTGTGCCTTCAGTGTCACGCGTGCCCAATCCTGCACGGGCACGATCATCATGCCGTCGTTGCCACTTCGCGCGGCTCGTGCCGTGGTCGAGGCGATGAGCCCTCCCAGTTCGTTCTTCAGAGTCTCCTTCGCAACCCTTTCAAGGTGGGGACTGCCGCCACGGACCTCGATGCGGGCATGAGCCACCGGTTTGCCGTTGGCGTCGATCACGCGAAGACGGACCGTGGGCAACGGTTCGAGCCGCAACATCAGTTCGCCACCGTTGCGACCGGCGTCGACGAACGCGAGGGCGTGCTCGGTGCCGATGGTCGCGTAGATGCCCCACTCGGACTCGTCGAGTAGCAGTTCGGCACGGCCGCCGTGGTCGAGGATCAGCTCCATGCTGTCGACTGCCAAGATCGACCGTGGCTTCGAGGTCCCGATCACCTTGACTGCTGCTCCGGGGAGCGGGTTGTTGTTGGCATCGACCGCGCGGAGGTGCCAGCTCCTCAGTGTGCCGAGGTCCAACGATGGCAACCGATCGGCGGGCTCGGCGTTGCAGGCCAGCAGCAGATGGCGTGGCACACCCTCGCGTCGCGGAACCAACTGCATGAGCAGCGAGGATCCGGGAGAGGTCACGGGAGTTGGCGCGATGCTGAGTTGGCCCGCCTGGGTCACCAAGAGCGGCAACTGCATTTCAAGGCCGTGGCTGCCTTTGTCGGCGTGGAACTCAGCGTGGGTGGACAACTGGGCGAAGGCGATCTCCTCCTCCCGAATGCCGCGCACCTCGCCGGGCTGGACCTGGAGCGGGGGCATGACGACTCGCAGTTCCTTCGCTTTGCTGACTCGCGTTTCCACTGCGTAGCAGCAAACTCCCCCGGCTTCGATGCGGAGCCAGCCGGTCGGCGTCGGGGAGTCGCTCACCATTCGCAGAGGGGCACGCCCCATGGCGTCGCTCGTGCCGGCGAAGCGCCAGCGATAGCCGAGGAACGGCCGGAAGACGGCATCGCCGCTGGTCCCGTATTGCCGCAACATCTGCTCTACCACCGCACCCGCGATCGGCTGGTTCTGCGCGTCGACCACGTGCAGTTCGGACTCGTATGGCTGCAGGAAGTTGACGACCGGCTCCGATGTCTCGGGGTTGACCCTGCACAACTGCTGGATCCGGCCCTCGCCGTCGAGCAGCGCAACCATGCCGGTGGCCCATGGGGTCGGCGGCAGCACCGCCCTGCCGTCCGGAGTCGGCTGCAGGTCGACGCCGAGGTCGTGGCGACCATCGCAGTACCACCGCAACCGGAGGGTGCCATCGATGACCCAGGGTTCGAAGCCCGTGCACTGCAGCTGTCGCGGCCCCACGCGGTGCCAGGCTGCGAGTTCGATCACGACGCCGGGGGCGGCGCGGTCGGTCACTTCACTGACGAGGCAGGTGCCATCGGGACCTGCTGGGCCTTTCGCCCATGCCGAGTACGCGTGGCTGACTACCAGATCGGCCTTGAACCGGCCGCGGGTGTCGGTCGTCGTCTGCACGATATCGAGTTCGCCGGGCCGGCCCGAGCCCGGCGTCCAGACCAGCGTGACCGCAGCCTTGGCGAGTGGTTTGCCGTCGGCGTCGACGACCATGCCGAGACACGGATGGCGCAGCTGGGCCTGCAGCGCCGAAGTCGTGCCGAACGCGACGACGAGGAGGAACAGCGCCTCGGCGAGGGAACTCTCCATTGCTCGGACGATAGCGTTCCCGCGAGCGGAGAGCGGATCCTGGCCGCATTTGGTCTCCTCGGTTGCCGTGAGGAACAAGCCAGGAAGTCGTAGACTTCGCCCTGGCAGTTGCTATCCTGCCGGCCCCACTACCCCGTGGTGTAATCGGTAGCACAGCAGGTTTTGGTCCTGTTGGTTCCTGGTTCGAGTCCAGGCGGGGTAACCAGCCTGTCGGCGCGGTTACCGCGAAGGCAGACCGGTGAGGCGGTGGGCACAAGGACGCAAGTCTTTGTGAGAGCTAGAGTTGCGATGCCCCGTGGTGTAACGGTAGCACAACAGGTTCTGGTCCTGTTTGTCAAGGTTCAAATCCTTGCGGGGTAACCACATGCAAGCGGGTCCGGGTGCCGGTGACGGCAGCCGGACCCGTTTTGCGTTTCGGGGTGTCTCCCGCCGGCGGGTCTCCCGCGGGCAGGAGTGCCGCGGGTCGGCCTCCCGCTGGCCGGCGCCCCGCAGCCCGATCAGACTTCCGTAGCGCGCAGCAGGTAGCGGTCCGTCATGCCCGCCACGTAGTCGCAGATGGTGCGTTCGAGCCCGTCGTGGGCGATGCGCTTCTGGTGGGTTTCGGGCAGCTGATCCGGCTTGTCCCGCAGGCTCGCGAACAACCGGCGAATGCGCGCCGCGCCATCGTCCATCACCTCGAGCACCCGCGGCGAGCGGTAGAAGTTCGTGCGCAGGAACTCGAGCACCTCCTGCGACTTCACGGCCATGCCCGGACTGTGCTGCAGGCGAGGTTGTGGGGCGCCTGGCACGGTGACACCCAGCAGCGAGTCCGCGGTCTCGACGAGGTCGTGGATCATCAACGAGGCGACTTCGCTGAGAATGCGCTGCCGCAGGGTCGAGCCGGCCGATTCCTGCGCGAGTCGCCACAGCGGCAGTTCGGCGACCTGCGGTTCGGTCAGCAG
>JADZDL010000003.1 GCA_020851075.1 Planctomycetota bacterium
CCAACGAATCCGCCAACTGCTGCACGCGCACATCCTGCGCCGCCCGCAAGGCAAACTCGCGGGAAGCTGCGGCGCGCGCCACGAGGCTGTCGGAACGGTGTTCGTGATCGCTGCGCAGCACCGCCAGCGCGTTCTGCGGATCCAACCAGCGTCCCAACGGATCCGCCGCGGGCAACAGCCCAGCCTCAAACTCCGCCCGCACTCCAGGCGGAGCATCGAGCACCACCAGGCGTTTGCGCAGAGCGTCCGCGTTGGCAAGGAAACCACGGTCGTCGCCGGCAAGTCCGCCGTTCGACGCTACCGCAGGCATCCGTGTCCCATCGCGATGCAACAGGGGCGCAGCCGCGTCGAGTTGTTGCCGCGGAGCCCGGCCCGCGCCAACGCCCAACGGATCTGCCCAGCCGAGCAGCGATACGGTAATCGCCGCGGCCGCGGCCACGACCAACAGGCGCGGCCACCAAGGTGTCGGCCGCCGACGCTCCAGACGTTCCGCCGCCTGCCGCACCACCTGGTTGAGTTTGCTCTCGTACTGCCGACTCGGTTCGACGGTCAACAACCGGAACTGCTCCAGCAAGGCCACGGTCTCCGCCACTTCCATGGCCAGCAGCGGGTTCTCGCCGAGTTCCTGATGGAACGCAGCGCGCTGCTCGGCGGAGCCCTGCTTCAAGACCAGATCCAGGATGGACGGATCCAGGATTGTTGGATCCAACATCGGAGGCCGGTCGGCATTGGGCCGCTCGAAATCGCCGAAGACGCTCATCCGAAACTCCTCGTACCGCCTGCGCCCGGCCGCTTCGAGGTGCTGTCCGAACCCCCGCTGCCGTCCTTCGCACCGGCATCACCCGCGGTACTGCCGATCGAAGCGCCCAACATCTGCTTCAACGCCGCAATCGCGTTGTGCATGCGTGACTTCACGGTCCCGACCGGAATGTCGAGCAGCTCGCTGATTTCGCCGTACGGCCGCTCCTGGTAGACGGCCAGCTCAAAGACCAGCCGGTGTGGCTCGGTCAAGCGCTCCAGCGCCCGGCGCATGGCGGCGCGTTCTTCCCCATCGGCGAGGTTCTCCACGGGCGTCGCCTCCTTGCCCGCATAGTCCATCGGGGTATCGCGTTCGCCCTGCGGATAGACCACCTGATCGAGGGACTGGAACTTCGGTCGCGGGCGCTGCTGGCGGTAGTGGTCGATCCAGAGGTTGGTGGCCACGCGGTAGACAAAGGTCGTCATGCGACCTTCGGGCCGATAGCGCTTGCTGCCGAGCAGCAGCTTCAGGAACAGGTCCTGGGCGAGGTCTTCGGCGCGGTCGCGGTCCCAGCACAACCGGTAGAAGAACTGCACCATGCGGTCCCGATACTTCTCCACGAGCTGCCGGAACGCTTGCGCATCACCCTCGCGGTACTTCGCGAGCAGGTCGACTTCGGCTTCCGGGAGTGGAGCTGGTTTCAAGGGACCGTTCTCTGGGGACGGCGACGAAAACGGGGGTTATGGCCACCCGGTTCAGTCGCGAGTCCCGATCTTCGGCATTTTGGCGAGAAAGGGAAAGCGGTGCGGGTCCTGGCAGGCAAATCCGACCCGACGGCCACCGCCCGGTGCCATGGCCAGTTGCAGCCACAAAGTGTCGGCCGGCAGGTAGTCCCGAATGCGCTCTGCCCACTCGACCACGACAATGGCACGCCGGTCGAGCAGGTAGTCGAGCCCCCCATCCTCGAGGAACCCGACCAGCTTCTGCGGCAGGTAGGCATCGGCGTGCAGCAGTGGTTTGGGACCTGGGTGCTCGACCACGAGCAGGTAGGTCGGGCTGCTCACGGCCTCGGGGTCGTCGAGTTGCAGACCCCGGCCAAGGCCGCGCACAAGGGTGGTCTTGCCAGCACCGAGATCGCCGACGAGGGCCACGGTGTCCCCGGGCAACAAATGGTGCCCCAACCACTCGCCAAGCCGTTCGGTGGCGGCGGGTTCGCCGGGCAGGTCGATCGCGAACGAAGGCGTGGTCATGAGGGGGACAGGCGGTGCTGAAAACCTAGCGGCTCCACACGTTCGCGGCGACCGTTGGGATGTATGAGCCAGAGACCGGGCTCCTGGATGACCCGGCCGAGGGGCTCTCGCGCGCGCGGGACCAGGGGCCCACCCGCAGCCAGCTGCCGGCCGCGCTGGGTCCAGAGCAGCACGTGATCTTCGCCGTCGGCGAGTGCGTGTTGCAGCGGCGAACGGCCCGAAGCGCGCGCGGCTCGCCGCGCGGCCGCGGCGATGGGAATCGCGGCGACCTCAAGTTCGGCTCCCGGCACCCCACTGGCCGTGAGCATGGTCGCCAGATCGAGCAGCAGCCCATCGCTCACGTCCATCGCGGCCGACACGGCCCGCTGCGTGGCCAACCATCGCCCCTCTGCCAACGGCGGGCGGAAGCGCAGGTGCGCCCCCAACCGCGAACCGCCCAGCGGGCCCGAGACGCAGACGTGGTCGCCGACTCGGGCCCCGCTGCGCGTGAGCGCGCGGCCCGGCAGGTGACCAACGGCCGTCACGGTAACGACGAGCGGCCCGTGGGTGCTCGCGACGTCGCCACCGACGACGGTGCAACCTCCGGCACGGGCGGCCTTGCGCACACCGCGCAGGAGCGCCATGCAGTGTGCCGAAGGGTAGTCGGTGGGCAGCACGAGGCTCACGAGCAGCCAGTCCGCGACCGCCCCCATCGCCGCGAGGTCCGCAAGGTTGCGATTCACGGCCTTCTGCCCGACGAGCGGCGGTGGTGTGTCAGCCAGGAAGTGCACACCCTCCACCACGGGATCGCAGCACAGCACGGAGTTGCGGGCCGGATTGCGCACCACGGCCGCGTCGTCGCCGATGCCGACCGAGAGCCCCTTCGCGGTGCCGAAGAAGCGCGCGAGGGACCGGGTGAACTCGCGCTCACTTGCCATCAGTTGCGCCCTTTGCCTTCGCCTCGGGGGGAAACACCACGAGCACCGTGCTGCGAACGTGATGCCGCGGCAACACGCCAAAGGTGCGACTGTCGGGCAGCGCACTCAGCCCGTTCGGGTTCTGCACGAAGACACCGACGTCGTCGGCCTGCGTCACCAGGGAAAGCAGCGTGCCACCGCCGGGTACGTCCACGAATACGTGGCTGCCGACCTTCGCGGCGGACTGGCGACGATCGATGATGCACAACGAACCCGGGGGAATCGACGGCACGGTGTCCATGCGAGGCGGCACGTATTGGGTGCCAAACCAGGCGAAGAACAAGGCCCCGGCACCGAGCGCGAAGCCCCACGTAAGCCGCTTCAGCCAGCGAGCGGGCGGCAGGGGGTCAAACCCGACCTTGCGCGTGCTCGGAACCGTGCCACTGACTGCCATGGGGGCAGCATCGCGCGCCGGCCACCCCCAATCCAGTCCTGCCCACGGCTCCTCGTATTGGCTGATTCCTCACCTGGGCTTCCGCGGGCGTTCGCCAAGCCTCATCGAGTCTTCACTGCATCCTCACATTCAAACCTAGCCTACGAGGGTCGCAGGTGAGGCAAACAGCCTCTAGACCCGCAAGGAACCTCCTGAACATGACCAATCTCCTCGTTCGCATCAGCCAGACCCTGATCCTTGGCACGGCCGCGTCCCTGTCCGCCGTCGCGCAGACGCCGGCCAATTCCTCCGCACAATCGGCCGAAAAGGGCCAGGCCGAAGCCGCCGTCAAGGTCGACGCCGCGCTGCCTACCTACCAGCCGACGACGGGCGTGTCGGGCAGCCTGAAGAGTGTCGGCAGCGACACCATGAACAACGAGATGACGCTGTGGGCCGAGAGCTTCGCGCGCCACTACCCGAACGTGAAGATCGAGATCGAGGGCAAGGGCTCGACCACGGCACCGGCGGCACTCATCGAAGGCTCGGCCCACTTCGGCCCGATGAGCCGCGCGATGAAGGACAAGGAGATCGACGACTTCGAAAAGAAGTTCGGCTACAAGCCGACCGCGATTGCGACCAGCATCGACATGCTCGCGGTCTACGTCCACAAGGACAACCCGATCCAGTCGCTCACGCTGCAGCAGGTCGACGCGATCTTCAGCAAGACGCGCAAGGGCGGCGCCAAGGAAGACGTCCGGACCTGGGGCGAACTCGGCCTCACTGGCGAATGGGCCAGCAAGCCGATCAGCCTCTACGGGCGCAATAGCGCGTCGGGCACCTATGGCTACTTCAAGGAGCACGCCCTGTTCAAGGGTGACTACAAGGACAGCGTGAAGGAGCAACCGGGCAGCAGCGCCGTCGTGCAGGGCGTCGCCACGGACAAGTATGGCATCGGCTACTCGGGCATCGGCTACAAGACCGCCGACGTGCGCGCCGTGCCGATCGCGAAGGACGCGAAGAGCAAGGTCGTCGAAGCCACCCCGGACAACGCCTACTCGGGCGAATACACGCTGGCCCGCTTCCTGTTCCTCTACGTGAACAAGAAGCCCGGCACCGACCTCGAGCCGATGCGCGCCGAGTTCCTGCGTTATGTGCTCAGCAAGGAAGGCCAGCTCGATGTCGTGAAGGACGGCTACTACCCGCTGCCGGCGAAGCTCGCCGCGGCCCAGCTCGCCAAGATCACGAAGTGATCGAGGCAGCCTGCCGCTGAACGACCCGCGAAGTTGACGGGCTCTGCGGATCGCATCCAACCCAGAGCCCGGTTTCCTGCCCCGACCCCCGAGCCCACCTCCACGAATGGCGAGCTTCACCGGACAGGTACGTGCCAGAAAGACCTCGCGACTCGTCGCCTGGTCGGACCTGTGTGCGCGCACCGCGATCACCTTCGGCGGGATCGCCACCATCGTGGCCGTCGGCACCGTCTGCCTCTTCCTGCTCTGGGTCGTGCTGCCGCTGCTCGGTGGCGGATCCGCCGCGGAAGCGAAGACGATGGCTCTGCCAGGCACCAAGGGGGCGATCCTGTGCCTCGCGGAAGACCCGTACCGCCATCTCGCCTGGTTGCTCGATGAGCAGGGCAATGCGGTCGCCTTTGGCACACAGCGAGGCGAGGAAATCGCCCGGGCGACCCTCTACGCGCCCGAGGAAGTCTCGTGCGTCATGCGCCACGAAGGCGAGTTGTTGCTCGGTCGCAAGGATGGGTCGATCCAGTTCTGCACGGTGGACCTCTCCTCGGATTTCCTCAGCGAAGCAGATGCGCCTGCGGCGGTTGCCAACCTCGAGGTCGGCACCACCCAGATCGTCGGCGATGCGCTCTACGAACGCACGCCGGAACGCCAGCTGCGCCGGCAGCAGCTGCGAGTGGCCCGACAAGAGATGGTCGCCCTGGCCGAGGGCAGCAAGTCCAGCGTCGAGCACGTCGACTTCGCGTCCGCGAGCAACGGTCGCGTGATTGCCGCGGTCACCGCCGACGGCACGCTGCACCTGAAGCTGAGCAGCACGCGCTACGACCTCATGGCAGACCGCGAGATCGTCACCCTGCAGGGTGCGCAGATCCCGCTCGCCCAGCTCGAACCAACGATCACAACGCGACCAGACTTTGTGCAACTGCTCGGCGCCGGTGAGAACCTGCTGCTCGTGTGGCAGGACGGTCGCACGCTGCGCATCGACACGCGCGATATCGACAGCCCCCACCTCGTCGAGACACTGGACCTGTTGCCCGGCAACGACCGCGTCACGGCCCTGGCGACGCTGCTTGGCAAGTCCACGCTGCTCGTCGGTGACGAACGTGGCGACGTACATTCCTGGTTCAGCGTGCGCACCGCGGGCGCGACCACTCAGGACGGCAAGGTAATGGTGCACGCGCGCTCGTTCCCGACCGCGAGCCCCAGTGCCGTGGTCTCGATCGAGGCTTCGTCGCGCAGCCGCCTGTTCACGGTCGGCCAGGCCGACGGCACCATCCGCGTGTTCCACGGTACCAGCGAACGCCTCGTCGCCAGTACCAACCTGCTGGCCCGGGGCGAACTTCTGCATGCGGTCTTGAGCCCCAAGGAAGATGGCCTCATCGCCGTCTCGACCGAAGGCGTACAGACCTGGGCACTGCAGCCTGGCCATCCGGAAGTGACCCTGCGCAGCGTGTTCCGGCCGGTCTGGTATGAGGGCTACGCGGCGCCGGAGCACACCTGGCAGTCGACCGGGGGCACCGATGACTTCGAACCCAAGTTCGGTCTCTGGTCGCTCATCTTCGGCACCCTGAAGGCGACGTTCTATTGCCTCATGTTCGGCGTGCCGCTCGCGTTGCTGGCCGCGGTCTACACGAGCGAGTTCCTGCACGCCCGCACGCGGGCCCGCATCAAACCGGCGATCGAACTGATGGCCAGCTTGCCGAGCGTCGTGCTCGGCTTCCTCGCCGCGCTGGTCTTTGCGCCGATCGTCGAACGCAGCCTGATGACCGTGCTCGTCGCGGTCCTCACCCTGCCAGCCGTGCTCTTGCTCGCGGCGCAGTTCTGGCAGATGGCGCCGCCGTGGCTGCGCAACACCGCGGAGAAGCTGCGCTTGCCGGGGGCCCTCATCACGGTGCCCATCGGGCTGCTGCTGGCCTTCACCATTGCGCCAGGCCTCGAACGCCTGTTCTTCGCAGGAGACCTCAAGGGTTGGCTCGCAATCGGCACGCGAGAACGCGCCGCCACCGACGCCGGCAGTGCGTTTGGCGGCTGGTGGTTTGCGGCAATCCCGTTCACCGGTCTGCTCGCCGCCATCGCAGTGGGCCGCCTCGGCGGCTTCCTGCAAGGGCGCTGGGCCGGTATGCAGCGGCTTGGTCTTGGCATGGCGCTCTGCCTTGCGTTGGCCACCGGCGCGGCCCTGCTGTTCACTGCGATTGGCTGGGATCTGCGCGGCACGGTGGTCGGCACCTACGACCAACGCAATAGCCTCGTGGTCGGCTTCGTGATGGGATTTGCGGTCATTCCGATCATCTACACGATCGCGGAAGATGCGCTGTCTTCGGTGCCCGAACACCTGCGCGCCGCTTCGCTCGGGGCCGGCGCGACCCCGTGGCAGACCGCGGTGCGCATCATCTTCCCGACTGCGCTCAGTGGCATCTTCAGCGGTGTCATGATCGGTCTGGGCCGCGCCGTCGGCGAGACCATGATCGTGCTGATGGCAGCCGGCAATACGCCGATCGTGGACTTCAACGTCTTCAACGGCTTCCGCACGCTCTCGGCCAACATCGCCACCGAACTGCCCGAAGCCGTCCGCGACAGCTCGCACTACCGCATGCTGTATCTGTCGGCGCTGTGTCTGTTCGCGATGACCTTCGTGCTCAACACCTTCGCCGAAGTGGTTCGGCAACGCTTCCGCAAGAGGGCCTACCAACTGTGAGCGCCATTCCCGTGCCTCCTGCTTCGCCCACCTCGCGCACGCCACTGAAGCGGCTGGCGAACCCCGGCCATTCCCTGCGCGCGCGCGGCGAACCAATGCTCTGGCTGTGCGGCGGAGCCCTCGCGCTGTGCCTGCTCATGGTCTTTGGGCTGCTGGCACTCGTCGTCGTGCAAGGTGGCAGCACGTTCTGGCCAGTGCCCGCCACGCAGGTAAAGCTGCTCGACGGCACGCTGCGCCTCGGCGAAGTCACGCGCGATGAGCCGTTTTCGCCGTCGCGCGAACAGTTCGATGCACTGCCACCCGAGGTGAGGACGATCGCGCAACAGCGGGTCCCCAGCAACGGTCTTTCCTCGCGCCGCCTGCTGCGCACGGGCAACTTCGACATCACCGGCGAGCACTTCCACTGGGTGCCGACGTTCCTCGAAAGCGAAGTCACGACACCCGAATGGGCCCTCGTCATCGAGCGGCAGACCTGGGGACGCTTCTACGGTTTCCCGGTGGCCTTGCTCGAAGACGGCAAGCCCGTCACCAACGATACTGCTGAGATCCTGCGCAAGTTTGCCGAAGCCCATGCGCCGGCCCGCGCCCGCTGGCACGAAGCCGAGGCCATCCGCAAGCAGGGCATCGGCGGCCTCAGCGACGAAGAAGACGAAGCGCGCCTGCACGCACGCGCCCTTGAACTCGACAAGGAGCACTACGAAGAAGGCCTGCGTAGGAGCAACCGTTCGGAGTCGGCGACGCGTGCCCTAGCCAAGGCCACGCAAGCCCACGGCGAAGCCGTGGCGGCCTACCTGGCACTCAGCAAGGTCTGCGCCGAAAAGCGTCTGGGTTTCGAAGCGAAGATCCGCGAGCTCGAGACCGAGAACGCCCGGCACGTGCTGCTCCTGCGCACGGTCGACGGCACCGAGAAGAGCCTGCCGCTCGCCGAGATCGTGCGCGCCTACGCGCCCAACCGACTCTCGTTTACCGAGTCGCTGGGCATCTACTGGGATCGTTGGCACGAGTTCCTCACGGCCGATCCGCGCGAATCCAACACCGAAGGTGGCGTCTGGCCAGCGATCTTCGGCACCATCCTCATGACGTTGCTCATGAGCCTGCTCGTCGTGCCGTTCGGGGTGCTGGCGGCGCTCTACATGCGCGAGTACGCGAAGGCCGGGTTCCTCATCAGCGCCGTGCGCGTCGCCGTGAACAACCTGGCCGGCGTGCCGAGCATCGTCTTCGGCGTGTTCGGCCTCGGCTTCTTCTGCTACATCTTCGGCGGCTCGATCGACGCGTTGTTCTACCCCGAACGTCTGCCAAGCCCGACGTTTGGCAAAGGCGCGCTGGTCTGGGCGTCGCTCACACTCGCGTTGCTCACGTTGCCCGTGGTCATCGTTTCCACCGAGGAAGCGCTCGCGGCCGTGCCTGGTTCGATGCGCGAAGGCAGCTACGCGTGCGGTGCCAGCAAGTGGCAGACGATCCGACGCATCGTGTTGCCGCGGGCGATGCCCGGCATCATGACCGGCCTCATCCTCGCGATGGCCCGCGGTGCCGGCGAAGTCGCCCCGCTCATGCTGGTAGGCGCCGTCAAGCTCGCGCCCGAGTTGCCGCTCGACGGCACAGCGCCATTCCTGCACCCGTCGCGCAGCTTCATGCACCTTGGCTTCCACATCTACGATCTCGGCTTCCAGAGCCAGAACAGCGAAGCGGCGAAGCCCATGGTGTTCACGACGACCCTGCTCCTGATCGGTGTCATCACCGCCCTGAACGTGTTCGCCATCTGGCTGCGCAGCCGTCTGCGTCGACGTTTCGTCGGCGCCCAATTCTGAGGTTCCCATGGCCCTTCCCGCTGATCGCAAACCGACGCGAGTCCACCTGATGCAGCCAACACCGCGCCCCACCGGCCCCATTGCCGGCTCTCCGGCCCAGGAATCCAGTGACGAGCGTCCCGCACGTTCGGGCGTCATGGAGTCGATCGCGCGCGGTGAGCGCGTCGAATCGAAGATCCACGACGTCTTCGCCAACGAGGATTGTGTTCTCGGCGTCGAGAACTTCAGCCTCTTCTATGGCGAGTCGAAGGCGCTACACGACATCAACCTGCAGATCCCGCGCGGCAAGGTGACGGCGCTCATCGGCCCGTCGGGCTGCGGCAAGTCGACGCTGCTGCGCTCGGTCAATCGACTCAACGACCTCATCGACAACGTTCGCATCGCCGGCGACATGAAGCTCAACGGGGACTCCATCTACGGCCCCCGCGTCGACGTGATCGAACTGCGCAAGCGCATGGGCATGGTGTTCCAGAAGTCGAACCCGTTCCCGATGAGCATCTACGAGAACGTCGTCTACCCGCTGCGCATCGACGGCATTCGCGATCGCAGGGTGCTCGACGAAGTCTGCGAGAAGAGCCTGCGCGGGGCCGCGCTCTGGGATGAGGTGAAAGACCGCCTGCACACGTCCGCGCTGCGCATGTCCGGCGGTCAGCAACAACGCCTCTGCATCGCGCGCGCAATCGCTGCGGAGCCTGAGGTGCTGCTCATGGACGAACCCTGCTCGGCGCTCGACCCGATCGCGACGGGCAAGATCGAGGACCTGATCTGGGAGCTGAAGGGCTCCTACTCGGTGCTCATCGTCACGCACAACATGCACCAGGCCTCGCGGTGCAGCGACTACACGGCGTTCCTGTACCTCGGTCGCCTCATCGAGTACGGCCCGACCGAGGCGCTCTTCACGCGACCGCTGCTTGGTGAGACCGAAGACTACGTTTCGGGGCGCTTTGGTTAGTCGCTCCGCCCTCCCTCATTCCTCCTCCGAAGAAGACCAAGTCCCAGTTGCCATGAAGTTGCCCACGCTCGTTCTATCCTGCCTCTCCCTGTTCGCCGCTGCCTGCGCCACGAAGAGCCACGACGGCTCGTCCACGGCGGCGAGCGTTGCCCGCGCCGTCGCGGCCACCAGCGACGCCCACAGCCGGCCTGGTTTCACCGCCATCGAAGCCGACGGTCGGCTCACGGTGTTCCAGCACGACAGCAAGGAACTCGCGTCCTTCCAGAAGGACGGGGAACTCGGCAAGTCCGTCACCCGCATCGACGCTGGCCCGAATGGCATGACGCTGCGCGCCCCGGACGCCGACACGATCGACGGTTACCTGATGGCTCGTCCCGGCTTCGCGACGCGCGTGGTCGACGGGAGGATCTGGGTGTTCGTGGCGGACAGCAAGGACTGGCAGGAGTTCCTCACCACGGGCGAACCCGCGAAGAGCGTCACCCGCATCGGCGCCGGCCCGCACGGCATGACCGTGAAGGCTCCTGAAGGGGCCGTGATCGACGCCTGGCTCGCCGCGCAGTAGGCGCCCCGACGTCAGGCAGGGCTGCTGGAGGGCGATCCAGGCTCCTGGTGGGTCGGCAGGAACGCCCGCAGCAAGGCCGCGGCGGCGTAACGCGGGTCCGCAGCCTCCATGATCGCGGACCGCACGGCGATGCCGGCGGGCCGTTGGTGCGTTGGCAGGTCGGCAATGCGCGCGGCGCTGGCAGCCGTGACACCGCCGAGCCAGACGACCGGCAGGCGGGCTGTGCTCGTGAGCCCCGCCGCCCGCGCTTCGCCGAGGTGTGGCATGCCCGGCTTGCTCGTCGTCGCCCAGACCGGCGACAGCAGCGCAAAGTCACAGCCAGCCGCGGCGGCGAGATCCAGTTCGGCCTGGTCGTGGGCGGAGTAACCGAGCACGGCCGCGGGCCCCAGGACGCGGCGCGCCACTTCGGGGGGCAGCGAACGATGCCCGACCTGGGCCCCGTGCGCCGGACCGGCCGCTGCCACATCGACCCGGTCGTTTACGAGCAAGAGCCCACCCTTCCCTTCGAGCAGCACCGCCAACCGTTCGGTGGCCACGAGCTGCATGCGCGCCGACCAGTGCGGCTCCCGCATCTGCACGCAGCGCACCCCCCCTGCCACCGCCTCTTTCACGATTGCCTCCAACCGCGGTAGATCGCCCCGGCCATCGGTCACGAGTACCAGACGCAGGGCGTCCTTGGCAAAAGGGTGAATCGGCGTGGGCGGCGTCTGCATCCTGGTTCTCTACGTAGCGCTGGCACAACTACGCGCGAACCCGCGGCCGTGTTGCGTCGCGTTCAGATTCGTTTCTCGTAGATCGGCCCCTTCTCGAAGTACTCGCTCTCGGCGCCAATCGCGTCGAGGTCGTACTTACGCCCTTCGAGAATCATGCGGCTCGCAACAATGCCCATCTCCAGGCTGTGGTCCTGGTTGGTGTAGCGGAAACGGCCGGGCCGGCCGAGGTAGATGAGGTTCTCGAGCTTGTCGAGGTACTGCTTCACGACTTCGAGGCGCCGGTCGTACTCCATGTCGTAGACCGGATACACACACGGTCGCTTCATGAGGTAGGCCTGCCGCACGTCCTTCCGGGTGAAGAACCCCCACTTCTCGAAGTAGGGCATCACCAGGTCCAGGACCTGATCCTTGTCCATGCTCCAGATCGGGTCGGTCTCAAACGCGAAGAACTCGACGAAGAACGAGGTCTTGCCTTCCGGGCACAGGTCCTTGCTGAAGTTCTTCATCTCGCTCGTGCGACCGAACGGGATGTCCTTGTTGGGGAAGTAGATCCAGTTGTCTTTGGTGACCGAGTCCTTGTCGAGCGTGAGGAACAGGTAGACCTGCGCGCGCCACTTGAGGCCGCGCGCCGCCTCCAACACCGGTGCTGGCGGCGCCGGGTCGAGCAGTTCGAGGAAGCGCGTGATCGGCACGGACTCGACGACCTGCTTCGGACGCACGGTGCGTACCGTGCCATCCGGCGAACGCACGTCCACCGCCGTGATGCGTTGGCCATCGTGATGGACCTTGATCGGCTCGCTGCTCGTCTCGACGGTGCTGCCCGTCTTCACGAGGTGCTTCTCGATCTCCTGGTAGATGCGGCCGGTGCCGAACTGCGGGTAATAGAACGTGTCGACGAGCGACTTCGGGCCGCTGGTGCCACGCTTGCCCCCCGACAACGCCTTCTTGCAGATGTCCTTGAACACACTCCACAGGTTTAGCCCGTGGATGCGTTGCCGCGCCCAGTCCGGATGGATCGTGCGGGCCGGAATGCCCCAGATCTTCTCCGTGTAGTTGATCATGCTGAACTCGGCCAACGTGCGGCCGAAGTTCGCCACGACGTAGTCCTCGAACGTCGTCATCGGGCGCCGCAGCAACCCGAACTTCAACCGCGCGAGCACGTAGTCAAACAGGATCCGGAAGCTCTTCCACGGCCCGATGTTCTTGAACACCTGCAGCGGCTTCACCGGGTAGTCGTAGAACTTGCCGTCGATGAACTGGCGGGTGAGGCGCGGCACCTGCCGCCATTCCTCCTGCAGCAGGTCCTCGATGAAGTCGTACAGGTACTGGTTCTTCGAGAAGAACCGGTGCGGTCCGATATCGGTGAGGAAGACGTGCTCCCCCTCGCGGATCGTGAGGGTCTTGGCGAGGCCACCAACCTGCTCATCGCGCTCGATGATCGTGCAGGGTCTGCCCTTGCGGGACAGCTCCATGGCGCAGGCCAGGCCGGCGGGGCCGGCGCCGAGGATGAGAATGTCTGAGTCCATGTCGATGGCGGCTTGGTCGCTGCTGAGCGCCGGTTGGCCCCACGCAGCGTTGGTCTGAATCGTCGTTCCGGCCATGCACGTGGAGAAGATCCGCGGGCGCAGGCTCGGCGCGATGGCATCGCAGCTACGGGAGCGGTCGCTGGGCCCACTCCTCGATGCTGTAGAGAACGTTTTGCGGAATCGGCACCCGCGCCCGGTCGGTGAGTTCCTGCAGGATCTGGGCCGCGGTCATACCGTCGGCGATGCCCGCGAGAACCGTTGCCTGCTCCAGCCGGAACTGGTGGATGTGGTCGCTCTTGGTGCGTCGGGCAAAGCGGTCGAACACGTGCACGACATCGTGCGCGTCGTCCCCCGGGAATACCAGCACTTCGAAATCGGGCTGCACGATCACGCTGCTGCGCGTGCCGCCGACCTTGCCGGCAGGCTCGGCGTCGAGCAGTTCGGCGCCCAACCGCGAGAGCCTTAACGCCACGACCCGCCCATCCTTCATGCCGATGTCGACGAGGCCGAGCGGGAACAGGCGCTTCTTCACCCAGATCAGCAGGTTCCAGCACATCTGCTGCAGGGACTCGGTCGGCGTGTAACCGCCACCTTGGAACCGCGCGGCGAAGAACTCCTCGGTCTGCTGCGTATCGAGCTGCGTCAGGTAGGCGTTGCGCGCGAGGAACGGCAGGATCGCGACGTCCTGCCACAGCATCGGCTCGGCGCGCCGCAGCAAGCGCAGCAGCACGCGTCGCATGCGCGTCGGATGGAACGGCTCGCCGGGCAACGTGCGGTCCTCGACGAAGTGCGCGAGCAGCATCTTCACCTGGTCCGCCAGCGACGCGCGGTCAAACTCGAGGCCGGCCGGGGTTGGCCGCAACGACCGTTCGCCGCGGCGGTCGATGAGCCGGCGATGCAGGCAGAAACGATAGAGCAGTTCGAGCAGGGTTTCCGGCGGCAGGAACCCGCCCGGAACCGGCAGCAACATGCCGGCGATGCGCTTCTGCGAGGCCTTGAAGAGGTCCCCTTCGGCCGTGAACAGCACCTTGCTCTGTTGCAGTTCACGCAGGAAGCGACCGACGTTGGTGGCAAAGTCGCCGCCGCAGGAGAGTTCTTCGGCGACGATCGGCAGACACTCTTCGCCGCGGCGCCGGATTGCATAGAGCGCGATCTCGTGGAAAACGATCATCGCGCGTTCGCATGGCTGAATGCCAATGCGGGCCAGATCGAGCGGCCCTGTGGTGCCTAGCATCGCCTCTTCGAGGGCTTTGCCGACGAACGCGAAATCGGGTTCCTCGGGCAGATCGAGTTCAGGTAGCAGCTCTTCCCAGTTGGCGATGCCGCCGTGTTTATGCAGCGCGGCATCGGCAAGCGCCCGCACGGAGCTCGGCAGCTTCTGCAGGCGCTGCCCCATCGAGCTCTCCATCGTGTAGAGCTTGTAGATCTTGCGCGCGTGGTCCGCGGCCTTCTGTTCGGCCTGCTTGGCGTCGACCACCTTGGTGCTGCTCGCCGAGTGCTCCGCACGGTTGCGAAAGAACCGCGCGTCGAGGAACCCCTGCAACGTGAGGCTATCCTGCAGCTGGCGTTGACGGCGACGGCGACAGGCCAGCACGCATTCGACGAGTTCGCCCGGAATCGCCCAGCAGGGGCTCTCGAACGTGGCCCACCGCTTGTCCTTGGTCTGCCACAGAAACGCCTCGCGGTGCAGCGCCGCCAGCGTTGCTTCGAGGTCGAAACGACTCTTGAAGTTCTTGCCGAACTCGGTGAACAACGTCTGCACGGAGCGGATGGCGCCCTGCTCGGCGAAGAACGCTTCCAGCAGGTCCTGCTGCTTGCGCGGCAGTGCACCGATGCGTTCCGTCACCCGGCGTTCGTCTTCCATCGCCGCCGCCGCCGCCGCGAGCGCGCCGCGACCATCCGGCACCGGGCCACTGCACCAACGCTGCACGCATTCGCGCACCACCGGTTCGTCGGCCCCCTGAAGCAGCACGCGCAGGCTCAAACGGGTCATGCACGCGCCTCCCGCCGAGCCGCCGCCGCGTGCAGCACGTCCTGCGCGGCGGTGATGGCATAGGCGTAACCTTGCTCCGTCAGGAACAACTGCCGTTTCTGCGCGAACTCCTGCTCGCGCGTATCCGCGGAAACCAGCGTATAGAAACTCGCCGAGCCCCCGTCGGTTTTGGGCCGCAGTACGCGGCCGAGACGCTGCGCTTCCTCCTGGCGGCTTCCAAAGGTGCCGGAGACCTGGATCGCGACATTGGCGTCGGGCAGATCGACAGCGAAGTTGCCAACCTTGCTGACGATCAGCCGAGGCAGGTCGCCGCGACGAAACGCCGCATACATGCGTTCGCGGTCAACGTTCGGCGTCTGCCCGGTGATGAGCGGCAACCGGAATACCGTGGCGAGTTGCTGCAACTGTTCGAGGTATTGACCGATCACGAGCACCCGGTCCTTGCTGTGCAGTTCCAACAGCGCGCCGACGACGTCGACCTTCAGTTCGTTGTCGGCCGCGATCCGGATCTGCGAACGCGCACCAGCGGCGGCATACCGGGCACCGCGCGCTTCCGACAACGGCACGCGCACTTCGCTGCATTGGGCCGGCGCCAGGTAGCCAGCCCGTTCCAGCTGCTTCCAGGGCAGTTCGAAACGTTTGGGGCCGATCAGCGAGAACACCTCGTCGGCGCGACCATCTTCGCGCACGAGCGTCGCCGTGAGGCCGAGCCGCCGGCGCGCCTGGATGCCCGCCGTCGCGCGAAACACGGGCGCTGGCAGCAGATGCACTTCGTCGTAGATGATGAGGCCGAAGCCACCGCGATCGAAGAGGTCCAAGTGGGTAAAACCGTCGAGCTTGCCCTTGCGATGCGTGAGGATCTGGTAGGTCGCGACCGTGACGGGCCGGATCTGCTTGTGCTCGCCCGTGTATTCGCCGACCTGCTCTTCGTGCAGTTCGGTCTTGTCGAGGATCTCGCGGCACCACTGACGCACGGCCACCGTGTTCGTCGTAAGCACGAGCGTGTTGGTCTGCAGCAGGTTCATCGCGGCAATGCCGACGACGGTCTTGCCCGCCCCGCACGGCAAGACCACGACGCCGCATCCACCGCGGTCGCTGCCGCCCGCGTGGAACGCCGCCGCCGCTTCCCGCTGGTAGTCCCGGAGCGCGAAGGTGGGTTCCAAAGGGTGCCCTGGCGAACGCGGGGTGCGCAGCGAGAACGCGAGCTCGGTGCCCGTGCGATACCCGGCGCGGTCGTCGACCGGGTAACCAAGCTTGACGAGGGCCTGCTTGAGCGCGCCGCGCTGTTCTTCGGCGACCACACACCGACCATCCTCGTCGACGACGACGAGATCGCGCAGCACCACGTTCTCGGCGAGTTTGGCGAGCAGTCCTTCTTCGTCACATTCGAGCCGCAAGGTGCCACCGCCGGCCGCGAACAAGCGCAACAACCCGTAGCGTCGAAACCACTCACGCAACTGCGCAAGCACCGTCGGCACGATCGGAAACCGCGAGTTCGCCACCAGCCAGTCCACGACGCCGTCCACCGACTCGCCGAGCGCCGCCGCATTCCAGATGCTCACCGGGGTGATGCGGTAGAAGTGCACATACTCGGGCGACTTCTCCAGCTCAGCGAACCGCGCCAGGCGATCGCGCGCGGCCTCATACTGAGGATGCTGCGTCTCCAGGAGCACGGTGCGGTCGGTCTGCACGA
Source organism: Planctomycetota bacterium (assembly GCA_020851075.1). Classification (GTDB taxonomy): domain Bacteria; phylum Planctomycetota; class UBA1135; order UBA1135; family UBA2386; genus JADZDL01. The sequence goes on from JADZDL010000003.1 coordinate 16,502, forward strand.
TCAACGGCGGTTCGTTCATGCGTCTCCCTCAGCTCGCTTTCGAGCCGCGGCTTTGCGGCGACCAGGACCAACTGGCCGCGCCACCGGGTTTCGGCTGGTTCCAGGGGAAATCCCCAGCCTCTCCGCGAGGAACTTGCCGGTCGGACTGTCTGGTATGTGCGCCACCTGCTCTGGCGTGCCCATGGCAACGAGGCGACCGCCGGCGGTGCCCGCTTCCGGCCCCATTTCGAGCACGCGGTCCGCACTCAGGATCACATCGAGATGGTGTTCGATCACCAACACACTGTCGCCCCGATCGAGCAGGCGATTGAGCACCGCCACGAGCTTGCGAATGTCGTCGAGATGCAGGCCCGTGGTCGGCTCGTCGAGCACGTAGATCATGTGCGCACGCTTGCGCGCGGCGAGTTCGGCGCACAGTTTGATGCGCTGCGCTTCCCCGCCGGAGAACGTGTTCGCCGGCTGACCGAGCGTCAGGTAGCCGAGGCCGACGTCGTGCAGCAACTGCAGCGGCCGCACGATGTGCTTGTGGTTGCCGAAGAACTGCAGGGCCTCATCGACGTCCATCGCGAGCACCTGCGCGATGTTCTTGCCGCGATACTCGACGGTCAGCGTCTCGCTGTTGTAGCGCCGCCCGCGGCAGACTTCGCACGTGACCCACACGTCGGCCAGGAAGTGCATCTCGACCTGCAGCTGGCCCTTGCCTTCGCACGCCGCGCAGCGTCCCGCCGCGACGTGGAACGAGAAGCGACCTGGTCCAAACCCCTTCTGCTTGGCGAGCGGGGTCACCGCAAACAGCTCGCGGATGTGCGTGAACGCGCCCGTATAGGTCGCCGGATTGCTCGATGGAGAAGTGCCGATCGGACTCTGGTCGACGACGACGAGCTGGTAGGGCCTGGCTTCGCCGTCGTTCCAGTGCACGAGGTCCGCGCCCTTCTGCAGGGCCGGCACGAGGGCATCCATGATCAGGGAACTCTTGCCCGAGCCCGAGACCCCGGTCACTGCCGTGAAGCAACCGAGCGGCACGTCGACGTCGATGCCGCGCAGGTTGTGGATGGTGACCCCGCGCAACGCCACGTGGCCCTGGGGCGAACGACGCTGCTCCGGTCGCTCCAACAGCAGCTCGCCGCGCAACCACTGCGCGGTGAGACCTTCGCCCTTCGCTACGGCAGCGGGCGTGCCTTCGGCGACAACGCGGCCCCCGCGCGTGCCCGCGCCTGGGCCCATGTCGAGCACGTGGTCCGCGGCGCGGATCATCGTCTCGTCGTGCTCGACGGCGATCACGG
>JADZDL010000004.1 GCA_020851075.1 Planctomycetota bacterium
ATCGCGAAGTGATCCAGCTGCGCGACTGGGACGGCTGCTCGTTCCCGGACTGCGCGCAGCGGCTCGGCACCACCGAGGAAGCCGCCCGCAAGCGCTACCTGCGGGCCCTGCCGCGACTCGCCGACAAACTCGAACTGCTGCGCCAGGGCCAGTGGCAGCGTACTCTGCCGCCCGACGAAGCGAAGTGAGTCATGGCGCCGACGCGCGCCGGTTCCCGGGTAGGACACGGGGATTCCGCACGCATACCTAAAGTCACGATGCATCGCGGCCGAAGGTGCTCTTGGAAGAAGGAACCCCATGGCATCTCGAAATCTGGTGGCCGCCTCGGCCATTCCCATCCTGATGGCCGTACTCGCCCATGGCGAGAGTTACGGCTACGCGATCATCCAGCGGGTGCGTACGCTCTCCGACGGCGAACTCGACTGGACCGAAGGCATGCTCTATCCGGTGTTGCACCGGCTCGAGAAGAAGGGTTGGGTCAAGTCCGATTGGCGACAGTCGGACACCGGGCGCGAGCGCAAGTACTACGCTCTCTCAGCGACGGGCCGAAAGGCACTCAAGAAGGAACACGCCGAATGGGAACGTGTGCACCTCACGCTGCAGGCCTTGCTGGCGGGAGGTGCCCGTGGCTAAGTTCTCACTCGAAACGGCGATTGGGACCTGGCGGCGCGAGTTGCAGGTCGCAGGGGTGAACGACGAGGCGCGGCGCGAACTCGAAGATCACCTGCGCAGCAGCGTCGAGCGCGCGATCGATGCAGGAGAACAAGTGGAACAGGCGTTTGCGCGCGCGTGTGTGCTGCTTGGCGAACCGGTGGTGCTCGGTGAGGAGTTCACGAAGGAGACGAACATGAATCCGTGGAGCAAGTTGGTTGGGATCGTTGTCGCCGTGGCGGCGATCTGGCTGGTGCTGTTCCTCGAAGGGTTGCACGCCGAGATGCTGTTGCAGTGGCCGCCACTGCTGCTCGTGCTCGGACTGTGCGCCGGAGGGCTCGTCGCGAGCCATGGCCCGAAGCGGGCCTGGCGCGCCCTGTCAGTTGCGTTCGGTGGCCGGCGACCGCCGTTGGGTGAGATCGCGGAATTGCGCGAGGTCTGTCGTCGTGGCCATCGGCTTGCCTACGCTGGTGGCGTCTTGCAGGCCATCTTCGGCGCCATCGGGATCTGTTCGCACCTCGACCAGCCATCCCTCATCGGCCCTTGGATCGGCGACATCCTGATCGGTCTCGTCCACGCCGTCGTGGTCGCCGAACTCGGCTTCGCGACGATGGAACGTTGGATCGCGAGGCCGGCGCCGGATGCCGGCGTCGTTGCCTAAGCAGGGGTAGCAATCCCGGCCTCCTCAGCGGCCCTTCTTCTTCTGTGGTGGCGGTGGTGGGGGCGGTGGCTCCGCGTCCCGGCGTTCGAGGTCTACCTGCGTGCAGTAGACCTTCGAGAAGCCACTCGCGGTTACCACGTCCCACGCTGCGGCGAGGTCTTCAATCAGCACGCCCGGATACGCCTCGAGCGTGACCGGCATCATCACCCGCTTGCCGCCCGGACCAGGAATCATGACGCTCGGGTCCTTCGCGATGCGCGTCAATTCGAGTTTGAGCAGTGCGAGGTTGCGCAACGGCTTTGGCCCGCACTCGTACTTCATGCCCGACGGATCCTTGTAGATCTTGATCGATAGGCACTCACCGGGCACCTCCCTCGCATCGAGCCGCACATAGCCGGCGGCGTGCTGCATCGCGCCGCGACCGTCCACCCAATCGAACGCGCACAACAACCGGCTGCCAACGAAGGTGGCGGAACTGCGCATCACGGGCATTGGTAGGCTCGGCGGGTGTTCCCCATCCTGGGGTTCCCCATCCTGAGCGCCGGTGATGACGACCCGTCGGATGTCGCCGGTACCGCCGCCCCACAGCACCTTGCCGTCGGAGCCAAGCCATTGCAGCGCCGTCGACCAACGCGGCAATTCGCGCGCTGCACCGGATTGGCGATCCAGGGCAACGAGGCGCCGCCCGATCGCGACATAGACCGAGTCGCCGTGGCAGCCGATCGCGGTCGGTAACGTTCGCTTCTCGTGGGCCGGCAGGGCCAGTTCGCGCACCTTCTCCTCCGCCGTGGCACCAAACACCTGCACTGCGTCCTGCGAGAGCACGTAGAGGAACTGCGCATCGGCCGACAAGCCCAGCAAACCCTCGGGGAGCACTCGTTGCCGAACCACCTTCGCTTGCACGGGATCGTACGCGAACAGCACGTCACCGCGAGCCAGCCAGACGACTCCGTTGAGATGCGCGATCCCACGGACCGGACCTTCTCCTGGCAACGCAACCGACTCGACAATGGGGGTGAGGTCGACGGTGCGGAACTGCGCGACCTCGGCATTCTGCGGCAGAAGGTCGAGCCACTGGCGCTGAGCAGTCAAAGGCGGGGCGGCAAGGGCCAGAACGAGCGACGTGCAGGCGTGACAATGGGATTTCGACATGACCACCTCCGGTGTTCGCCAAACGTTCCCGCAATGGCGGGACGAGAACTCCACCAACGTCCCGGTCCACCCGGGAACCACGCGCCACCATCCCTGGCGCCACCTGCGGCGTCAACGCCCCTGCCACGCGTGCCACGCCTGACTTCGCGCACGGCGCCAATCGTTCGCCAGTCGCGGACGACGACGCGGACCTGCAGACGAGGCGCCTGCCGGAGCCCCATGGCCGTAGCGGCGATTCTCCCAACTCCGTGATAGGGGTCGGCGAGCCGGGCTATCGGTCGCCATGCGCACACTCACCGGCTTCGCCGCTTTGCTGCTCACGCTGCCAACGCTTGCCCAAAAACCACCGACCATCACAGAACCCGCATGGCAACGGGCCCGCGCCGTCTGGTTCGCACAGGCCGCGACACCTAGGATCGCCGCCGAGGTCGGCCTCGGCTACGAGTCCCTGGCCTGGAACGTTGACACGGCCAAGATCTGGGACACGGCAACGGACGGCCAACGCCTGCCGCTGGCCACGGCGGCATGGGCAACACTGGATACGTTCACGGACCTGCAGTTCGGCGATACGGCAGTGAAGGCCGGCAACTACTACGCGGTGCTCGCGAAGGGCGCGGACGGTTGGCTGCTCGGGCTGCTCGACTGTGACAAGGTTCGCGCGGCCCAGATCGAACCAGGCATCGGCGGCAAGGAGCCGCTGGTCGCCAGCATTCCGCTGACGACGGTCGCGGGCGAAGACGGCGCGGTGCGCGCGGAATGGACCACTGTCGAAGATGGCGCCGAGTTGAAGGTGCAGTACGGGCCGCACACGCTCACTGCGCGCGCCAAGGTCGAGGGCGCGGAGAATGCGTTCCCACTGGCGCAGCCATTGGCCAGGGCCTGTTCGCGGGCCACGTTCGGGAACGGCAAGGCCGGCAAGGCGCCGTTCGCGGTGATCGACCACGGCGCGCCAAAGTGGGCGGGCGCGATGGAGAAGACCGCGAAAGGCATGCAGACGGGCGAACGCTGGCGCCTCGGCAGCGACTGGGCGACGACCCTCGACACCAACACCTCACTCGGCATTGGCGGCAAGAAGCTCCCGGCCGGCAGCTGGCACCTGACGCTCGCAAAGGCCGCGAAGGACGGCTGGACGCTCGTGGTGTCGTCGGCCGTCGCGGACCACAAAGCGAAGATCGACGGCTACAACCCCGCGGCCGTCACGCCGGTGCTTGAGATCCCGCTGCAGCGCTCGACGTCGAAAGCAGCTGCCGAGGTGCTGCGCGTCGCGTTCGAATCGGCAGGCGGCAAGGCGCAATTCGTCATCGCGTTCGGCACGACCAGGCTGACTGCCGTGGTCGCGCCGATGTGAGGCGCGCTGCGCGGGGGGTCGAACTGGTGCTGGAACGACCTGTCCCAGCCGCTGCGGGAACACGAAGCCACCGGCCGGTGCGGGGGCCAACACCAGCACCAGCGCCTGCCACTGCACGCGCAGATCGTCGATCTTGGCATCTGCTCGTGGTTTCGGCCGCCGCTGGGAAGGTCTGTGGCGTGTCCTCGTCCAACCCGGCCAACCCGGAGACTCCATGGCAAACATCTTCCTCGCCTCGTCGTTGTTCCTCGTTCTCGCGTCGTCCGCCGTTGCCCAGGAGACGCCTGCGCCGACGGCTGCGGCAGCGACCTCCTTTGTGCTCGACACCGGCTCCCACGCGATCCCCGAACTGGTCGACCGCGTCGCCACCTTCCTCGACTGCAACATCCTCTACAACGCGACGGAACTCGACGGCAGCGGCAAGATCCGGGTCACGCGGCGGACTGAGGTCGACCAGAAGGGGTGCTGGGAGCTCTTCGGCTCGCTGCTGTACCACAAGGGACTCGCGATCGTGACGCTCGACGAAGCGCGCGGTTACCACGAGGTGATCTCGATGAACGGCCCGCGCTCGCGGGAGATCTCCAGCGGTGCCCTGTTCGTCAAACACCAGGACGTCGAGGCCTATGCCAACCTGAAGGCGACGCCGATCCTGACGTCGGTGCCGCTGAAGAACATCAACGCGACGATCGCGACGAACGCGCTGCGGCCGTTCTTCGCGAGCACCGGGTCGCCAAGCGGCGGCGGTTCGCTGACGCTCGGCAACGTCGGCAACAACAGCGACATGCTGTTGCAAGGTTATGGCCCGCAGGTCGCCGCGGCGTGCCGTCTGCTGCGTCTCGTCGATGTCGGCAGCGGGGAGTCCGGCGATCAGGTCCAGGTCGTGCGTCTGCAGCATGCGGCCGCCAGCGACCTCGTGCCTTCGCTCGAAGCGACGTGGGCGGGCCGTGCGGCGGTGCAGGCCATGCAGGCGCAGGGCATGCCGACTGTGACCGCACCGTTGCGCGTGGTCGTGCACGCGCCGCTCAACGCGGTGATCCTGACCGGCACGACGTCGCAGGTCCGCGACGCACTGCAACTGATCGCGACGCTGGACGTGCCGGCCGTGGTACAGGCCCCGCAGTCGGCCGATCTCGCGCGCAGGGTGCAGCAGCTCGAGGAGCTGTTGCAACAGCTGGAAGGGCGCGCGCGGGCGAAGTGATCGGCGTCGGTCCGCGCGCTCCGTTCGCGTGAACGGGGACTCGATTGCACGGGGAGGTAGGCCCGGTGGCGAGCGCGAAGCCCTGCGCGTACCGCGTTCAGTTGAACAGCGTCACCGCGCCCGTGTTTGGATAGAGCGAGCCCACAGCGGCGTTCGCATTGCCCTGGCTGTAGAGCACGGTCATCGCCGGGGCGATACCAAACTGGACCTGGTCGGCATTGGACAAGGCCACGCCGCCGGGCACGAAGAAGTCGAGCGCCGCGACCTGGCTGCTGATGACGAGATCGTTGAACGAGCGATCGTTCGGCACCGGCACGCTCCACGACAGGCCACCGCCGCTGTTGGTGAAACCGGACATCACGACGAGGCCGGTCAACGGCAATTGCCCCTGGCACGACGGGGCGATCCCCGCCACGTACGGCTGCAGGCTATAGGGCGCGGTCATTGCTTGGCCCGGCGCGAGGCAGAGCAGGATGAGGCTGTTGGCGGGGCCGCTGCCGAGCGACACCGACCAATTGCCGCCGACGCGCGTCGGCTGGCTCGTCAGCACCGGCCGTTGCCCACCCGAGTGCGGGCAGCCTTGCACGCCGGCGACCACCGGGGAGACAAAACCCGCCATGTCGAGCGGGTAGCTGAACGACTGGTTGCCGTTGTTGTTCGACAGCACGCGGAACTCGACCAGCAGGTTGCTGGTGCCGTCGTAGACGTATGGGGTCGTCAGGTTGATCCACACCGGTGCGGCGGTCGTGCCGGAGGTGAAACCTGGCAGCGTGTAGAGGGCCGGCCCGAACACCGTGTTCGACGCGCCCTGGAAGTTGGTGTCGTACGTGGTGCCGAGGGTCGTCGAGGTCCCGAGGGTGCGACCCATGCGCACCTCGAGCTGCAGCAACTGCGAGGCAGCGGTCGAGCTGCCGTCCTGGCGGAAGCCGATGCGCGTGATCGGCGTGTTCGCCGGCAGTTGCAGGTCCCAGGCGTCGTAGACGATCTGCATCCGCGAAACGCCGCTCGAGAACGGGAACCAGCTGATGCTTGCGTCGCCGTTGGCGATGTTCTGATGGTCGCTGGGGAAGACGATGCTCGTCTGGGCGGCGGCTGCGGTGCAGAGGAACAGGATCGTGGCGAAGGTGCGCATTGGTGCTCCGGGGAATCGGTGTTCCCCGCAGGAGCGCGGCGGGTTGCCGCCTGTCACACGCCTGGTCCGGAAATCGTGCGGGCCGGTCCGGGCGACCGTCTCAGCGGAGCCCGCGCCGTTGCGGTATCGAGGTCGCCCGCCAGCTTCGTTCTACCGACGAGAACGCTCTACTTGCCCCCTTCGGCCTTGAAATCGAAACGCCGCGGGGTGCCACCCTTGAGTTGCCCGATCGTAGCGCTGAGCCCACCCTCGGCCGACAGCTCGTAGACGATGCGCTTTGGATGGTCGTGGCGGGGGTTGTCGAAGACCGCGCGCTTGCCGCTCAGCTCCGTGAGCACGAACTCGGTTGCTTTCGCGCCGCCTGGTTGCGCAACGTAGACCAAGCCGCCGTCGCGCTCGACGATGCGCAGATACTCGAACGCGACCATCTTGCCGCTCGTGTTGACCGTTCGCGACACGGCGAGCATCGCGCCGCCGAGCGGCGGGGTCCAGCGTTCCTCGACCGACGATCCCGTGCTCCGCGTGCCGACCCACGCGCCGGAGAGCCAGCCCAGATCGCCGATGGTTGCCTTCGCCGCCGCGGGCAGTGGGATGTCCTGGGCCTGGCGGTAGATCGCGACCGAATCCTGCCCCGCGGGCGGATCGACGGCGACGCGCACGACCAGTCCGTCGGGCGTCATACGGAAACTTCGCCGGATCAGCCCGATTCCGCCGCTGTTCCCCGACTCCTTTTCAAAGTGGACCTCGTACTCAAACAGGCCGTCCTTCCACGAACCGTGGTAGCGCACGGTCCGCTTCGGCTCCTTGACCTCAGTGACCGAACCGTCGATCGCAACGCGCACGTCGCGATGCCCGGAACCATGGCCATTCAGGATGACCACACCTTCCTCGACGCGCATCGTGAACTTCGAGGACATGGGCGGCCCCAAACGGTCGAGAGCGCGGCCTTCGGTGCGATCCTCGACGTAGATCCACTCACCATCCAAGGCGCGCAGGCCGTCGGTCTGCGCTGTCAGCACGCTCGGGGCGAGCGGCGCAATGAGGGTTGCTAGCAAGGGGAGAATCGTCGCCAGCCAGGTGTGCAAGTGCATTGCAGTGAGCCCGTTCTTTGGTCACAGGGGAAATGCAAGGTGCGGTCCCGGCCTGCCGGAATCCGTTGGTTCATCCTGCCGCGTCCGGGGGAGCGGATCCAGCCGCGCAGTCGTCGGACCGAAGAAACCGCAGTCACGTCTCGCTGGCGTCGTCGGTGTCACCGCCGGGTGTCCGCGCTTCACGTCTCGTGATCGACGTGAAGGCATCGAACTGGACGCCACCAGGGAGGGTACTGGACACCGGAGCCTTTCTGCGTTCGGCGAAACGATCGGGCCCAGAGTTCCTGTGGACGTGCAGCTGCGGAACG
>JADZDL010000005.1 GCA_020851075.1 Planctomycetota bacterium
GCCCGGCGTCATGGGCGTCGCGGCAGTTTCAACAGCCAGCAGACCAGTCGCCCAACTGCAGGTGGTACGCCCGACAGGAGTTGAACCTGTAACCTCTGCCTTCGGAGGGCAGCGCTCTATCCAGTTGAGCTACGGGCGCAGACGCGAGCACACTAGCGATGCGGCGGGTCTCCGCCAAGTAGAAGCAGGCGTTCCTGTGGTTCGGTGGCTTCTGTCATGGGACCTACCTGGGCCAAGTTCCTCACCCATCCGGGCCGCTAGAAGTGTGGACGCGGGTTGCCAAGGTGACCTACAAGGGGTTCAATTGTTGGTGCGGCTTTCCCCAAAGCCGAACGTCTTGAAACCCCCGATCGAACGCTGGCTAGTAGTAGCGCCGTTCGAGTCGCAAGCGGAATGACCAGAACCCTCCTATCGATGCTCGGTGCCGCAGCCATCGCTTTCGGTGGCTGGTTGAGCTTCGTCCCGTCGCACGCGCCGGTGCTTCAGGCTGACGAGGTGGATCCGCTCCTCGACGCCGACGATGACTTCCTTCCGGACGTCATCGAATGGGCGGTGATGACGAACGCGGCCAACACGGACACCGACGACGACGAGTGCCCAGACTTCGTCGAAGTCGTGCAGCGTGGCACTCCCAGGCAGCGTGGTGTGGCACGCACGCTCGACCACGAAATGCGCGTCGTCGTGACGGCGCCGCAACCCGGAGTGACGGGCCCGACCTGGCTCCACCTGCTGTTCCGATTCGTCGGCGATCCTTCGTTGATGACGTCGTTCCAGTGCTGGATCAGCCTGCCGGGCATGCAGGGAGTGCGACTGCCCCTGAACATGCTCGGGTTCGCGACGATGAGTTTCGCCGAGCGCCAGACGGCGGCACACGGACTGTGGGTCCGCTTGTCCGTGCCGATGGTGTCGGAGGCGATGCTGCGAACGCTGCTGCCGTGCACCTTCGAAGCGGAGGCCACCATCGGTGGGCGCTCGATCCTGACGGCGGTGAATCTCTTTGATGCTCAGGGCGTCACGAGTTCCCTGGTGCCTTTTGCCGAGGATCGCCTGGCCATGCAGAGCATCGGCCAGCTCTGTGGCCCAACCTCATCCGGATCCAACCGGGTCTGCTTGCTTGGCCTGCGACGGGTTGGTTCCGGCATCGGCGGCACGGTCTTCGAGGTCGTAGAAGCGGACTGCGAGGACTGCAATGAATTGGAGTGCAGCCCTGGCTGCCCCCAATCGGTGGGGTGGATCTTCACCATGCCCGGTGGCATCGAGTCGATCACGGGCGGCTGATCGTTTCGCCTGATGCTGGGCTCCCCTATCTCAGGCCGATCGGGGTGTTTGCGGCTAGCCGGAGACGCTTGGTTCTTGGTGACCAAGGCTGATTCCAGGGAACCTTGGAATCGGTCCCGGACGTCTTTCTAGCGTGGAACTCCTTCGCGATCCTGACTCCGAGCTTGTGGCTGCGTGCATGCAGCCCGACAGCGAGGGGTTTGAGAGCGCGTTTGAGGAGCTGTTCAACAGGTATCGCGAGCGCGTCTATTCGATTGCGTTCCGCATCACCGGCACCGCGGTCGATGCCATGGATGTTGTTCAGGACAGCTTCTCCCTGGTGTTCCGCAAGCTGCAGGGGTTCCGCGGAGGGAGCCTTTTCAGCACCTGGTTGTTCCGCATCGTCGTCAACTGCAGCATTGATCATCGTCGCCGCAACCACAAGCGGCCGATCACGAGCTTGCAGATGGGGACGGAGGCCGCAGAGGAACCGGTCGATCAGCGACCGAGTCCCGGCGATCGAGCCGAGACCACCGAACTGGGTGGTCAGGTTCAGGAAGCGATCTCGCTGCTCAGCCCCAAGCTGCGCGTGATCCTCGCCCTGCGATACCTCGAGGACATGACCTACGAAGATCTTGCCGCGACACTCGGGTTGTCTCTAGGGACTGTCAAATCACGCCTTGCGCGTGCCCACCTCGCTCTTGAGAATCTCGTTCGCACCCGGTTCCCGCACCTCGACCTGAGTGCCGCGGCCCCTAATTCTGTTGGAGGTGTTGGATGACCCTCGAACGCTCGCCGAACGCCCCGGATGGAGAGCCCTCCGGTTCGGGGTTGACCGCGGAATGTCGAGCCTTTCTGCGGGCTGGCATGCCTGCCGCTTCTGCAGCGGAAGCGCCCTTGGCTCAGCATCTCGCTGTATGTGCCTTCTGCAGCGCTCGCCTGGCCGCCATGCATAAGTTGGGCGGCGCCATGCGAGTTCGGCCACCTGCGCCGCAGGAACTGCGGTCGTCAGCATTCCTCGATGGCATTCGCACGCGAATCATCGAGCAGTGCGAGCAGGCTCCGCTCGGTGCCTTGCTTGACCGGGCTATGCCGGTGCAGGTTCCTGCCCAGGTCGAAGGTGCCTTCCCGGAAGGGCTGCTGCAGAGCGACCTGTCACGAACCGCCGTGCAAGCTGCCGCAGGGGCCAATGCACGTGAGGCCCGTGTTGACTCCGCACTTGCCTGGTCGCGCGTTCGACTTGGCGTGTTTGCCGGTGCCAACGAAGAGGTCGCCCAGGAACGTCAATCGCAGCGACTGCTGCGAACCAAGGGGATGGCCCTGGCCAGTGTCGCCGCGGCGGCCGCAATTATCTGTGCGATGTTGGTTTCCGAGGGAACAACGACCCAGCCAACGATCGTCATCACGGATGTTGCGACTATGCCTTCGGTAGAGTTTTCGCCAATGGCCGTGCTCCGGCATGGAGCCATCCGGTGATGCCCGACCCGGTGATGGCAAAGACCTTTTTCTCTAGCTCATTCCACAATCTCGTTTTCGCAGTAGTCTGACCGTCGCGAGTCTGGCGGTCGCGAGTCTGGACCATTTGGCCGACTCGCCTCGACAGCTACCTCGTCCTCTCCTGTAGTCCCATGCCCTTGTCCTCAACCATAGAACATCGCCGCGGTCTGTGCCGTCGCCTGGTCCGTGGCTTGAGGGCTCCGCTCGCGCTTCTGACGGTTCCAGTGCTGGCTCCATTTCTAGCGGTTGCGAGCCTGCTGCTGACGTCGGTCGTGTCTCAGGGAAGTGCGACGGCGACAGGTTCTGCGAGCACGAAGTCGACGAACTCCTCGGGCAACCCACCCGCGATGTTGGGCGGGCCTCTGTCCTTTGCCGCTCTTGAAGGTGCGCACCTCAATACGGATCACACGATGGTCCGGCTGCGTCGCTTCTTCGGGGATGGTGGCCAGGTCGTTTCGGTTCGGGAGGAGTTGCGCGTGGATGCGGATGGCACCGCCAACGCTCCGTATTCGCTGTCATTCCTTGGCGTGGAAGGTGAGCTGCCTGGGTCGCAGGTCACGAACGAATGGGCGCAAAACTACGCGCGCTTCGCGAGCTTCTATGCGCAGCACGGGACCTTCAGCGTTCGCAGCCTCGCGAAGGCAGAAGCCAACTACTCGCTGCACGACTTTGGTCCGGTGATGAGGGCTGGCCGACCTGCACACCGTGTGGTCGTGTTCCCCAATCAGTTGGACAAAGCAGTCTGGCTGCTGGACGTCGATGACGCCACGATGCTGACGCTCTACTCGGCAGAGTACGACGCGCGCTTCCGGTTGCTCGGCGAGGTTGAGGCGCAGTCGCTCGCGCTAACGGCGCAGGTCGTTGTGCCCAATGTGCCGGCGATGTCGCTCTCCACCCACGGTGGTTTCGCGGCTGCCAAGACCGCCATGGGGTCGCCGTTGGGCCTCGTCGAACCAAACAAGCACTTCACCGCGGAGTATGACCTCAGGCTGGTGCAGGTTGCCGACAATCCCCTCAACGGGCGGCAAACCCTGGTGTTGACCTACACCGATGGCATCGACGAGTTCTTCGTGATCGAGTCGCCGGGTGTAAGCGAGTTCTTCGCTGGGCTGCCAAGCATGCAGAAGAGCGGCGCCAAGGCGGTCAACACGATCGCGCGGTACCGCGATGCGGCGATGTCGATCCTCGTGTTCTGGGACGACGGCGTTGGCTTCGAAGTAACTGGTCGCGGATCGCTGCAGCGTCTCGATGGGTTTGCCAAGGCCGTGTATACGCAGGCCCTGCTGGGTAACTGAGCTGGGTAACTGGTTAGCTGCTCGCGCGCATCGAGCCGTCCGGTGGTTTGGACTACGTCGCATTATCGCGATGGTTGTCGTCGCGATTATCGGACCCCGCCGATGTTGATTGCCTCGACACCTGTCGGATTGCGCCGCAAGCGCCCGTGTGACGGCGCCGGATCTTTCGACAGACGCTTGGCACGTAGGGTGCTCCTTGGCTGGTGAAACCCCTGCTGAGATCAACCTGATGGACGCCAACAAGAACGACAATCCCAACATGCCGGAAGCCCTCAGCTCAGCGGAATACCGCACGCGGCTGTCGACGAAGCTGAATTGCCTGATCGCCGTCCTCGAAGTTGCGATCGCGAAGATCTCGAAGAGCATGGATCTGCCCGGCGCCAATGAGGAACGGCTGCTCAAGATTCGCAGCAACCTCGAGAACACACTGTCGATCTGCCATCGTGCCAAGACCACGCTGGAACGCACTGGTGGCGTGGCCAAGACGGCGGCTGTGCGCGGGCTCGACAAGTCGGAGATGACGGCGCGCGACTATGTCGAATTGAGCAGCATCGACGAGTATCGCAAGTTCCGGAAGATGCCGCCCATCACCAAGGAAGACCTTGGCACGCTCGACTTCGACGAACTGGCTCGCCGACTGACCGAAAGCTGAGCGGAGACCCGCATCGTTGCTGGTGTCGAGGCCGCGTGCCGTGTCGCGAGGCCCGTGTCACAACAGGACTTGCTGACTTTTTTTGGCGCCTCTTTCTGGCCCGATCGCAAGGGCACACTCGGCGCAGCCTCGGTGCCAACGGGTGTTGGTGTGAGGTGGCTTCTGGCGTGCCAGGTGAGCCGCCCGCTGGCGTCCCTAGGGCCTTCACTGAACGTGTCCCGAATGCCGATCTCGGGTCGGGAACGGGCATGACTACGGCACAGATCGTCAAGGAAGGCGCCACCGCGGCCAAGGCACGCGTGGCGGTTGTAACGAAGGGCGGAGCACATGGGCTAGCTGCCCACATCCTCCGCGCAGGGCACGAGATCCGTGAGTTTTCGGACTGGGGAGCGGTGATCGCGACCAACTCCGAGACGCCACTGGACCTGGTGTTCTTCGACGACGAAATGGCGCAGGAGATGCCGCTGCAACTTGAGTTGCCGGCCTTCCACGTCACCGATCGTACGGACGCCGGGATGAACTCGGGTTTTGGGGTGCTGTCCAGCGGCGCGATCGAAGCGGCCGTGGATCCACTGCTGGCGATGGCCGTCGAACTCCGTCACGCCACCGGGCGTTGCCGGGACCTTGAACAGCTTCTCGACGGCGTTCGCAGCGGTTCTGCGCTCGTCGGTCGCAGCCCGGTCATGCGCCGTCTGCAGGCCGTGCTCAGTCGCGCCGCCGATTGTGATGCGACGATGCTCATCGAAGGGCCGACCGGGTCGGGCAAGTCCCTGGCTGCCAGGGTCGTGCACTGCAAGAGTCGTCGCGCCGGCAAGGGCTTGCTGGTTGCCGATTCTGCAGCGTTGGATGCCGAGAGCCTGTCGTCTTCGTTGGATGATGCACGTGGTACGACGCTGGTGCTGGAGAACATCGAGCGCCTGCCGACGGCGGCGCAGTCGGTGCTCGTTCGCCATCTCAAGGACCGGTCTTCGAGCCGGGGCGATGGTCTGCCGCGTTTGATCGCGACGACGTCGGCGCACCTGCCAGAACTGGTGGCGCGCGGGGCCTTCCGGGAGGACCTCTACTACCGGCTGAACGCCTTCCCGATGGTGATGCCGGCGCTGCGCGAACGCACCGAGGACATTGCCGCGATTGCCGAAGCAGTGCTTTCGGCGGGTGCGGCGCAGAATGGTCGGGTGCCGACGGGCTTTACGCCGGCCGCGTTGATGCTGCTCGAGGCCATGCCGTGGCCTGGCAACGTTGCGCAGTTGGAAATGGTCGTAAGGCGCGCACAGGCGCTGGCGGGGGGCCTCGCGATCGATCGGGACCACCTGATCACGCAGACGACGACGCCCGCGACCGGGCCGGTGGCGACGAACTCGACGGCGACCGCTCGTCACGGGGAGCCCGACCAGGAGATCCCCGAGGCTGCGATTCGCCCCTTCGAGGAAGAGGAGCAGGCGCTGCTCACCCGTGCGCTGCGCGCCACGAAGGGCAACGTGCGCCGCGCCGCCCAGTTGCTCGGCATCGGCCGTGCCACCCTCTACCGCAAGATCCAGCAGTACAAGCTGCGACTGCAGTAGAAGCGTCTCCGGAGCTATGGTGCTCCGGACATGGTGACCGTGCCGATTCTCTTTCAGGATGACCACCTCGTGGTCGTCGACAAACCCGCCGGGTTCCTGGTCGTGCCGGCCCCCGGGCGGCGGGGCCCCACGGTGGTGGACCTGGTCAGCCAGCAGCTTGGCACCCGGGTGCAGGCCGTGCATCGCCTCGACGAGGAGACCACCGGCGCGCTCGTGCTGGCGCTCGACGACGCGGCCAGAACGGGCATGGAAGAGCTGTTTCGGCGCCATGCCGTCGATCGTTCCTACCTGGCACTTGCCGGTGCCGCACCGTCACCGCCAGCCGGACGCATCGAATCGAGGCTGCAGGAAGACGCCGGCGGAGTCATGCGGGTCGTGCAGCGTGGGGGCGAGCGCGCAATCACGCACTATGAGACCTTGGAGCGCCGCGGTCGGTGCTGCCTGCTCGTGTGTCGCCTGGAGACCGGCCGTCGCAATCAGATTCGCGCGCACCTCGCCGCATTGGGCTGTCCGATCGCCGGCGATCGGAAGTACGGGTTCCGTTCTCGCGGCGACGAGAACTTCCGACGCGTGATGCTGCACTCGTGGCGACTTCGCTTCGAGCACCCCCTGCGCGGTACCGAGGTCGCGGTCGCCGTCTTGCCCCAGGAAGAGCAGCTGATTCCGTAGGGCGATCATTCGTTCTGTTGAAGCGGAATGGGCGCTGGCAAGGGAGGAACGGTTGACCATACAATCGCCCGTGCTTGCGAGTCCCTCCACGGATGTCTCAGGAGTCACTGTTCGGCTTCCTGACCAGCACGCGTCTACCCCTCGTCTCGAGCCTGGCGGCGGTGATCCGCTGGGTCTCGCTCGGGTTGGCGGCGGCCGCGCTCCTGCATGCGGGCTTCTGTCTGGTCGCCTGGGAAGAAGCCTGGTGGTCGGCGGAAGTGCCGTGGTCCGGCGCACTGCCTTCCTTGGCGGCCGCTCCAGTGTTCTTGCTCGCGTGGTGGTACTGGCGCAACAACCGCTTGCAGCGCGCTGCAACGGTGTTGTTCCTCGCCTTGTTCACGCTGTCGATCCTCGCCGAATGGCCGCGCGGCGCGTTCAGTCCGGCGTGGTATCTGCATCCGTTCCTCGCGCTGCTGTCGACGATCAGTCTCGGCGTCATTCCAGGCCTGTCGCTCACGCTCATTTCGGTGGTCGCGATGCTGTTGGGTGGCATGCGGACGGAAGTCGATCCGCTGGCGCCGATGGCAGCCGATCGCTGGCTGCACATCACGAGCCTTGCCAGTGTGACGCTGGCGTCGGCGTTGGCCGGGGCCATCGTCAATCGACTGCTGTTCATGGCCCTGCTGACAGCGGAGTCGCAGCGGCGGAAGAACTTCGAATCGAGTCGCGCCCTCCGGCATCGCGAGAAGCTGCTGCGCCACGCGCTGCGCGTCGAAACGGTCGGTGACCTCGCGGGCATGGTCTGCCACCAACTGCGCAACACGTTTCAGGTGCTGCATGGCCATGTCACGCTCGCCGAACTGGCCGACGATGCCGAACGAGTGCGCCGGCTTGGTTTGATCGAGGAGACCCTCGATGAAACGCGGCCGCTGCTGGACCAGTTGATGTTGATGGCGCACCCGGATGAGGGGACGACGTCGCAGTGCGATCTTGCCGCCGTGTTGAGCCACTTCCACGAACAGGCTCGCCTGGTGCTGCCGAAGTCGATCGCCGTGGAGTGCTTCGGTACCGAAGAGGCGCAGTTTGCCCTGCTGAATCCGCGTGCCCTCATGCACGTGCTGTGGAACCTCGTCATCAATGCCCGCCAGGCGATCAAGGGTGAGGGTCGCATCGTGATGCAGTGCGGCGGCGAGAAGCACCAGGTCTGGATCGAGATCAGCGACTCGGGTTCGGGCATCCCGAAGGAACTCCAGGAGCGGATCTTCGATCCCTACTTCACGACCAAGCCGCCGGGCCAGGGCACGGGGTTAGGGTTGACGGCGGTCGCACGCTTCGTGCGCAGCAGCAACGGCACGGTCCAGGTCGAAAGTGAGCCCGGCAAAGGCGCGACGTTCCGACTGCGGTTCCCGCGCGCGGCCGCGGGAACGGTCGCCACGCCGACTTCGACGCCGGCGCCCGGTCAGCAGTCCGCCTGAGCGACAGCACGAAGGCCCACTCGGGGAAGGACTCCGGCTACAGCGTGATCGCGCGGCCGAGTCGGCGGGTCAGGATCTCACCCAAGACCGCAAACAGGTCGCCGCGTCCCTTGGTATCCAGCCAGGCGGCTGCTGCTTCGTCGTAGCTGAAGTGCCAGGCGGAAGCGCCCTCGGCGAGCCAGATCTGGTGGGCCGCACCTTGCCGGTTCAGGATGCAGTTGCGTCGGTCCGCAAAGGTCATCCGGATTACGCCGCCCGCGAAGTCTGCCTCGAGTTCGTCGGGATCGAACTCATCCAGCGCCGCCTGAATACGGTGCAGGCACTGTTCGGCGCGCTGGGCGAAGTCGTGGTCCTTTGGGTCTGCCATGCTTGCGCGCGATGATGGGCCCGCGAGGTCCCGTCACCAAGGCTCGATTTGCCGGCTGAGGAGCCCGAACAAATTTGCGTGAGGGGGTTGCCAAAAAAAGCGTGGCCGGCGATCCTCTCCCAGGACCGCCGGCCACAACTGGGGTCCCGGCCGCGCTTAGTGCCCTCTCGAATCAGCTCCGGATCCACCGCTCTTGCGAAGTTGCGGATCCGGAACCGCGCGGCCGGGACCACTCGTCCCATGCAGGTGTAGTAGACGCAGGAGCGGCCCAAACTTTCCAAGGAGCACCACTTTTTTGTGGTGAGGCCCTCTTTGTGACCTTTCTGGGTCACCTTCGGGGTCTTCTAGGGTCGACCGAAATGCACGTGGCGTGCGCAATCGGCGGAAAACCAAGAAGTTTCCGAGGGCCTGAAAGAAGCTACTTGCTGCGACGTTCGGCGCGCTCCAGCCAACTTTGCGTCAAATCGCGGACCTGGATTCGTTCGGCGTCGGCTTCGAAGCCAAGCAACACGCGATGCTGCAACGCGGGCAACACGCAGGCTTCGAGGTCGGCTTTCACGACGGCTGGTCGGCCGGCGAGCAGCGCGCGTGCTTTGGCGCCAAGCACGATCGCCTGGCCGGCTCGCGCGCTGGCGCCGTAGCGCACGAAACGACGCGTGCGGTCGTCAACCTGTTCCGCCTCTGGGTGAGTCGCGAGCAGCAGTTCGGCGACGAAGCGCAGCAGATGGCTGCCGCAGAGCACGCCGCGCACGATCTGCTGGAGCTCGCGCAATTCGGCGGCTTGTAGATGCACGCTGACGGGCGTCGGTTCGTTGGCCGTGGTGGCGGCGAGGATCCGCGTCATCGCCTCGACGTTGGGCGTGCACACATCGAGCCGGAACAGGAAGCGATCGAGCTGGGCCTCGGGCAGCGGGAACGTGCCTTCGAGCTCGATCGGGTTCTGGGTGGCGACGACGTGGAACGGATCCGGCAGGGCGTGCGTGGTGCCAGCCACGGTAACCGAGTGTTCCTGCATCGCTTCGAGCAGGGCGGACTGGGTCTTTGGGGTCGCGCGATTGATCTCGTCGGCGAGCACGAGGCCGGCAAACAGGGGGCCGCGCTGAAACCGGAACGTGCGCCGACCACCTTCCTCGTCGACGATCTGGGTGCCCGTGACGTCGCTCGGCATGAGGTCCGGCGTGAACTGCACGCGCGAACATTCGAGGCCGAGTCCGCGCCCCAACGAGCGCACCAGCAAGGTCTTGCCGAGGCCCGGCAGGCCTTCGAGCAACACGTGGCCGCCGGCGAGAATGGCGACGAGAAGGTCGTCGACGAGCGCTTCCTGGCCGATCACCTGGGTGGTGAGCTGCTGCCGGAGGCTGCGGACCTTGGCGAGCAACTCCGTAGCGCGGGCTTCGATCGAGGATGGTGCCATCAGAGTTCCTGCCGCAGGGTCTTGTGGTCGAGGTAGCGTTCGGCGCAGTCCGGAAACACCGCCACGATGAGCTTGCCGGCGTTGGCGGGGCGTCGGGCCAAGGTAGCGGCCGCGTGCATGACGGCTCCACTCGCCGGGCCGAGCAGGAGCGATTCTTCGCGCGCCAGCGCCCGGGCTCCGACCACCGCATCACGATCTTCCACGGTGACGACCTCCGCCAGTTCGCCGGGCGTGAGGATCTCAGGGATGAAGCCGGCGCCAAGTCCGGGAATGTCGTGTGGACCCGCGGGGCCACCGCTCAGCACGGCACTGCCAGCCGGCTCCACGCCGACCACTGGCACACCGTGTTCGGCGAAGAACGCGGCGCAACCTGCCGCCGTGCCACCAGTGCCGACCGGCGTCACCACGAGGCCGACGGCGCCGTCAGTGTCCTCCCAGATCTCGCGCGCGGTTGTCTCGGCATGCACGCGCGCATTGGCGCGGTTCGTGAACGCCTGCAGGCAGACGGCCTGCGGGGTTTGTCTGGCGATCTGTTCGGCTCGCAACATGGCGCCGCGCATGCCTTCCTGGGCGGGAGTCATCGACACTTCGACGCCGAGGGCGCGCAGCAAGCAGTGACGGGCTTCCGGCAGCCATTCGGGCATGGTCAGCACGACGCGATACCCGCGCCGGCGGCCAACCATCGCGATGGCGAGCCCGAGGTCACCGCTGCTGCACTCGACGATGGTTCCACCCGGCGCGAGCTGGCCGGTGCGTTCGGCCTCTTGGATCATGGCGAGAGCGGCGCGATCCTTGTTGCTGCCCGAAGGGTTCCACGCGTCGAGCTTGGCGATGATGCGTGTGCCCTGGGGGGACAGCCGCGACAACTCCACGAGCGGGGTGTGCCCGATGAGCCAGGTGACGTCGGCCGCGATTCGTGCCATGGAACGTAGCGTAGCTTTGCGCTGCGGGCAGACCAGACGATGATGTGGCCATGCTGCACTTGCCCAGGGTTTCCGTGATTCTTGGTCTGGCCATCGCTGCGGGCTGTGCGGGCGTCTCGCCCAGGCCAGAAGCCGCGACGGCGGCAACCTTGCCGCAGGTGGAGCTCTCCGCAGCGCAATCCAAGCGTTTGAGCGAACTCGTCGACACCTGCGTCCAGACGGTCGTGATGCGTCGTTACGACGAGGCAGAACGAGCGGCGCACTCGGCAATCGCGATCGAGCCTCGGTGCGCACGCGCCCGGGCGGTGCTGGGCATGGTCATGCTGCAGCGCGCGCGGCTCCAGGATCCCGCGGACCTCATGCTCGCGAACGGCGGGGAAGCCGAGACCCGGCTTGCCGAGCAGCTGGCGCCCGAGGACCCGTTCGTCGGTTGGATGCGCGCCGTGTTCCTGGCCGAGTCGGGCCACATCAGTGCGGCGGCGGCAGCGGCGGACGAGGCGTTGGCCCGCACCACGAAGGCAACGCCGGAAGCGCGTGCGGCGTTGCTCGGGGTGGCCGGCACGTATCGCTACGAGCTTGGTGAAGAGCGGGCGGCTCGCCCCCTGCTGCAGGAATACCTGTCGATCCGGCCAGAAGATGCCGCTGCGAACTTCCGGCTCGGTAGCTGCCTGCTGCGCATTGCCGCGGTGCCGATGGGGCCGAAGGAGAAGGCGGACCTCATCGCGCAGAACAGCGCGGATGACGCGGCGCGGGCGTTTGCGCGCAGTTTCGAGCTGGCGCCTGGGGACGAAGATGCGGCGTTGGCGGTGGGCACGGCCTGGCTGCGCGCCGCCGAACTTGCGGAGGCGCGTCGGGATACCGCGACACGCGATCAGCGGCTCGAAGCGGCGAACAAACAGTTCGAGCAGGTCGCCACCCTGTTTCCGAACAGCGCCGAGGTGATGTTCCGGCTCGGCCTCACTGCCGAGCGGCGCGGCGATCGAGCGGCGGCCGAGGCGGCGTATGGCAAGGCCCTCGAGCGCGAGGCGCAGCACCTGGGGGCGCTGCTCAACTTCGCGGCACTGCTCGAAGATGGCAGGAGGCAAGATGGGGCGCCAGCCGAGGATCCGCGAACGCCGCAGCGCGTTCGCGAGCTGTTGCAGCGTGCTCTCGAAGCGGATGCCAGGCGTCCGGGCCTTACAGACTCCGAGCGCACGCGCATCGTCAAACGGCTGAAGGGCGCGTAGGCGCTCCCGTCCGGGTCCTAGGCACCCCTTCCTAGGCACCCATGATGCTGTAGCCGGCGTCGACGTAGATCGTCTGGCCGGTGATGCCGTGCGCGAGGCTCGACAGCAGGAACGCGGCCGTGTTGCCGACGTCCATCTGGTCGACATTGCGACGCAGCGGCGACTTCTGGGCCATCGTGTCGAGCAGCGAGCCGAAGTCCGACCCGCCCATCGCCGACACGGTCTTGATCGGGCCCGCCGAGATCGCGTTCACGCGCACGCCCTTGGGGCCGAGGTCGCTCGCGAGGTAGCGCGTGTTTGCTTCGAGCGCGGCCTTGGCGACGCCCATCACGTTGTAGTTCGGCACGACCTTCTCCGCCCCGTAGTAGCTGAGGCAGACGACGCTGCTGTCATGCCCGGCCATGAGCGGGAGCGCGCCCTTGCACAAGGCGATCAGCGACCACGCGCTCACCTGTTGGGCCAGCGCGTAACCATCCCACGAAGTGTCGGCGAAGTTGCCGCCGAGCTCTTCGCGCTTGGCGAATGCGATCGAGTGCACGAGGCCATCAAGCTGCGTGAACTCCTTGCCGAGGGCGGCAAAGAAGCGATCGACGTCGCCGGGCACCGTGACGTCGCACGGGGCCAGGAAGGTGTTTCCGGGCAGGTCGGCGGCGAGCTTGCGCACCGATTCTTCCATGCGGTCGTTCTGGTAGTTCAGCGCGAGGCGGGCGCCTTCGCGGTGCAGAGCTTGTGCGATGCCCCAGGCGATGGAGCGTTTGTTGGCGATCCCGAAGATCACCACGTTCTTACCGGTCATCAATCCCATCGTCGTTCCTCGATCGTGCGCAGGTCGTTTTAGAAGGGGCCAACCATAGCGCGCGGTCTCCGAACGTCACGCACGCAGGTCGCCGGAAGTGCCGAGAGCTGCGCGAAACACCTTGCGCGAGGGCGTGGTCCACGGTGTCTGGTCGTCGAGCGGAAACCAGGCGAGCTGGCCGAGGGCTTGCAGGCTGGCGGAATGGGCGTGGAGGGTGATGCGGTGGTGGGTGATCGCGTGGCGCACGTTGGCGACCGTTCCGCCGACCTGAATGCGCGCGGCGAAGCGTTGTCGCAGCACCTCGGCGAGTTCGTGCTCGGCGGTGTCCTGCAGGATGCCGGCGCCTGGGAGCTCGATCTGGCCGTGGTTGGGTTCACCCTCGGGAATGCGGCCGCCAACGGCACCACGTGGCCCGAGGATGAGCGCGACGCGGGCGGTGACCAGGACGGCGGCGCGGGGGGCCTTGCGCTCGGGGAGGACTGCCGTGAGGCCTTCCCTGCGCGCTCGGCAATCCTCGGCGATCGGGCAACGATCGCAGGCCGGGCTGGTCGGGGTGCAGACCGTGGCGCCGAGTTCCATGACCGCCTGGTTGAAGTCCCCCGCGCGCTGCGCATCGATCCAGCCCAGCACCACCTTGCGGATCTCGCGCTGCACCGCGCCGTTCTTGGGGTCGCCGCGCAGCGCGCGATGGCGGGCGAGAACGCGTTCGACGTTGCCGTCGATGGCCGGCTCGGCGTGGCCGAACGCGATCGAGGCCACGGCGCCGCGCGTGTAGGCGCCGATGCCGGGCAGTTCGCCGAGCGCCTCGACGCTGCGTGGAATGGCGCCGCCGTGGTCGCTGGCGACCTTGCGGGCGCCGTCGCGCAGCAGGCGGGCGCGGCGGTAGTAACCCAACCCGCGCCAGGCCGACAGCAACTCGTCATCGCTCGCGGCAGCGAAGGCGGATGGCGTCGGAAACTGTTGCAGGAACCTGCGATATGGCTCCCGAACGGCTTCGACCCGGGTCTGCTGGAGCATCACTTCGCTGACCCAGATCGCCCAGGGGTCGCGGGTCCGCCGCCACGGCAGGTCGCGGCGATTGGCCGCAAACCAGGCCAGCAGCCGCGGCGCGAAGTCGGCCGGTTTCTGGCGTCGCGGTTCGGGGTGCCGCTGTTCCTGGCGCTTGGGCACGCGGATTCAGTCGCCGAGCAGGCTCGCGTCGGTCGGCCGCGTGTGCAGTTCGATGCCGAGGCGGTCGCGCAGGTCCTGTTCGGACGTGTCGAGCATGTCGTTGAGCTGGACCGCGTCCTCATGCTCGGCGACGAGCATGATGCGGATCGTGCGGCTGGCTTCGGTGCCCTGCACGCGGGTGCGGATGCTGACCTGCGGGTGCTTCTTGGCGATGTCGGAGAGGGCGCGCGAGATCGAGGACTCGTCGTGGCCGTGGTAGTCGACGTGGCGTTCGCCGCGCACGGTGTCCGGGCCTTCGGCGCTCATGACGGGCATCACGTGCGTCGTGAAGAAGCGCTGCATTTCGGCGGGCACGCCGGGGAGCAAGAACACGGTGGTTGCACCGAGGCGCAACAGGACCGCCGGGGCGGTGCCGACCGTGTTTTCGTAGCAGACCGAGCCCTTGGGCAATTGCGCCATGCCGCGCCGGCTGTCCGTCAGGTTCGGATCGTCGATCACTTCCTTCGCGTGCAAGCGGCGGTAGGAGTTGGCGATGAACTCGAGGGCCTTGGCATCCTCTTCGAGCGGCAGGCCGGAGGCCTTGGCGAGGCAACCACGGGAGTTGTCGTCCCAGTTGGGGCCCATGCCGCCGGTCAGCAGGATGAAGGTAGGTTTCTGTTCGAGGGCCCAGCTGAGGGCGGCCACCATCTCGGATTCCACCCGGTCCACGACCTGGATGGTGCGGACGCGGTAGCCGATGTCGTCGATGCGGTTCGCGATGAAGGCGGCGTTGCGGTCGACGACCGAGCCCTCGAGAATCTCGCGGGAAACGACCAGGATGATGACGCTCTTGTCGAACAAATTCTGCTCCAGGTGAAGGACGGACGGTGGCCGGGGCTTGGCGGTCGGGCCGCCGGCAAAAGATCGATGCTACAGGATCCGCAGCGTTGTTGAAGGGACTGCCTGGGCTCGGAACAATGCTCTTTTCGTCGACGAGTCCATCCGGCCCGACCCTTAGCGCTCCATGACCGATCCGACCCCGCCCGTTGGCGGCCGCATTACCGATCTCCTGCTCGAACAGGAGATGCGTGAGAGTTACCTGAACTACTCGATGAGCGTGATCTTGAGTCGCGCTCTGCCCGACGCTCGCGACGGCTTGAAGCCCAGTCAGCGGCGCGTGCTCGTGGCCATGAACGACCTCAACCTGGGGCCGCGCAGCAAGCACCGCAAGTGTGCGAAGATCTGCGGCGATACCTCGGGTAACTACCACCCGCACGGTGAGTCGGTCGTCTATCCGACCTTGGTCGGCATGGCGCAGCCGTTCAGCACGCGGTATCCGCTCGTCGACAGCCAGGGTAACTTCGGTGCGATCGACGGTAGCCCGCCTGCCGCGATGCGTTACACCGAGGCGCGCCTCGGCTACCCGGCGATGCACCTGCTGGAGGATCTCGACAAGGAGACCGTCGACCAGGTCTGGAACTATGACGAGACCAGGAAGCAGCCGGTGGTGCTCCCGGCCCGTTTCCCAGGCCTCATCTGCAACGGCTCGACCGGCATCGCCGTCGGCATGGCCGCCAGTCTCGCGCCGCACAACCTGCGCGAGGTCGCCGCGGCGATCAACAAGCTGCTCGACAACCCGGATGTCACCCTCGACGAACTGCTCGAGGTCGTGCAAGGTCCCGACTTCCCGACCGGCGGCATGGTCATGGGCAAGAGCGGGATCCGCAATTCGTACGCCAGCGGCCGCGGCTCGGTCGTCGTGCGCGCCAAGCACCACGTCGAGGAGAAGCGCGGGCGCAAGATGCTCGTGTTCACCGAGGTGCCGTTCCAGATCAAGACCACGACGATCCTGGAGCGCATCGACCACCTCGTGAAGAGTGGCCAGATCGACTCGATCTCGGATGCCAACGACGAGAGTAATGACCGCGTCGGCCTGCGCCTCGTCGTCGAACTCAAGAAGGGTGTCGAAGACGAGCAGGTGACGCTGAATCAGCTGTTCAAGCTGTCGCCGCTGCAGAGCACGTTCTCGATCATCAATCTCGCGATTCTCGATGGGCGGCCGCGCACGCTTAGCTTCAAGCAGATGCTCGAGTGCTACCGCGATCACCGCCAGGAAGTGATCCGTCGCCGCACTCGCTACCTGCTGCGCAAGGCCGAAGAGCGCATGCACATCTTGGAGGGCCTGCGCCTCGCTGTGCAGAACATCGACGAGATCGTCGAGATCATCAAGAAGTCGGCCAACACCGACGACGCGCGCCAGCGCTTGATGGCGCGCTTTGGCTTCTCGGACATCCAGGCGCGGGCGATCCTGGACATGCGTCTCGCGCGCCTGACCGGCCTCGAGATCGAGAAGCTCGAAGGCGAGTACAACGAAGTGCTCGAGAAGATCCTCTACTACAAGTCGATTCTCGCGGACCGCAGCGTGCTGATCGGTCTCATGCGTCAGGACCTCGCCGAGATGGTCGAGCAGTACGGCGACAAGCGCCGCACCGTGATCAGCGACGAGGAGGTCGGCAGTTTTGTTGCCGAGGATCTGATCCCCGTCGAGATGATGGCAGTGACCGTCACGCACGAGGGTTACATCAAGCGCACCGCGCTCGATCAGTACCGGACGCAGGGTCGCGGCGGCAAGGGCGTCAACGGCGCCGAGACCAAGGCCGGCGACTTCCTCTGGAACCTGTTCGTCGCCAGCACGCACGACTTCCTCCTGTTCTTCACGGACAAGGGGCGTGTCTACTGGAAGAAGGTCTACGAGTTGCCGAGTTTCGGCCGCACCGCCAAGGGCCGCGCGCTCGCCAACGTCGTCGAGACGCAGGAAGACGAGAAGATCACGGCGATCCTGCGCGTCGAGTCGTTCGACGATCGGTTCCTCGTCACCGCGACTCGCAAGGGCCTCATCAAGAAGACGGCGCTCGAGCAATACAGTCGCCCGCGCGCAGGCGGCATCATCGCCGTCGGTCTCGATGAAGGGGACAGCCTCGTCGGGGTCAACCTGTGTCGGACGGGTCAGAGCATCGTGCTCGGCACCAGCAACGGCATGTCGATCCGTTTCGAAGAGAGTGATGCACGCGCGATGGGCCGCAGTGCCGTCGGCGTCTGGGGCATTCGCCTCGACGAGGGTGACGAGGTGCGCGACATGGTCGTCACCGATGGCACCGGCACGCTGCTCACGATCTGCGAGAACGGCTACGGCAAGCGTACGCCGGTCGAGGAGTACCGTCTGCAGAGCCGCGGCGGCAAGGGCATCATCGACATCCGCACGAGCGACCGGAACGGCAAGGTGGTGAACCTGCTCGCCGTGAAGGAAGACGACGAGGTCATGATGATCACGAAGGACGGGCAGATCGTTCGCACGAAGGTGTCGGAGATCAGCGTCATCGGGCGCAACACCCAGGGTGTGCGCTGCATCGCGCTCAACGACGACGACAAGCTCGTGTCCGTTGCGCGCATTCCAAGCGAAGAGCCCGAAGTCGCCAGCGGCGATTCCGAGCCGAAGAAGTAGAGATCGAAATGGCAAACTACCTGGCGAAGATCACCACGGACATGAAGGCAGCGATGAAGAGCGGCGACAAGCCGCGGCTTGAGGTGCTGCGCATGCTCATCAGCGACCTGAAGAAGAAGGCGATCGACGCCCAGGTCGATGATCTTCCCGACGAGGAGGAGGCGGCCATCCTGCACCGCGCCGTGAAGACGCGTGCAGACTCGGTATCGCAAGCGCAGGCCGCTGGTCGCGCCGAGATCGCTGCGAAGGAGCAGTTCGAGATCGGCGGGATCCAGGCGTATCTGCCGCAGCAGATGTCGGCGGCGGAGATCGCCGACAAGGTCCGCGAGGTTGCCACGGCGATCGGCTACGCGGGCGGCAAGGACACCGGGCGCTTCATGAAGGAGTGGCTCGCGAAGTACAAGGGCCTCGCCGACGGCAAACTCGTGCAGGAAGCGCTGAAGAAGCTGGGTTAACGAACGTTGATGGCGATGTGCACGAGGTTGCTGCTGCGGCGCAGGTCGATATCCACCTTGGCGCCATCCGGGTTCTGCGGGCAGTTGGCGAGCGGCACGTTCAGCTCGAAGTCGGTTGGCGTGCCGGTCACGGTCGCGGCGTAATCCGGGGCTGAGAGCGAACCGGTGAGCGAGCTCGAATCGCCGGTTGGGCGGTCCCGGTGCACCTTGAACACCCAATCCGTGCTGGTCTGCCGCCACTGCACGGTGAGGCCCAGGCTGGCGACGAACGCGAGCGTCTGGAAGGTGCTCGAAGGCGCTGTGTGTTGCGGCGGCGGCCCTAGCACGACCTTCAAGTTGTCCAGGCCAGCGCGGGCCACACTGGCTTCGAGCCAGCCCGTCTCAAAGCCAAAGGAGCCGCGGTAGAAGTTCTCGCTGGCGCCCTGGAACGTGGCGTTCGAGAAGAGTCCTTCGCCTTTGCCGCCGTGGCCGGGAATGCCGTCGAACTCCTGGTACAAGGTCAGTTCGACGGTGCTCACGGGATGACGTGAGTTGGTCGTACTGCGTTGGAACACGACTTCGTGTTCGGCCTTGGTCAGGGACGTCGTCACGTTGTCAAACGTGAGGGAAACGCCGGAGGCTCCGGTTGCGATCGACTCTTCGTGCTTCTCGCGCGAGAACGAGATGATCTTTGGCCAGAACACCACCAGTGCGGAAAGCGCGAGCACCAGGAGTCCAACTTCGACTGTGGAACGTTTCATCGGGTTGCCTCGAGTGCGTACGGGGAATTGGCCACAAAGCCGATCAGAGGATTGAGCGCCGGTCCGTTCGTGAGCAGTGGGCCAGGGCGGCGGCGATACAGGTCGTCGGGCGTGCCTGGTTTTCCGTCCGGGCCGGCGAGGCCAAACAGGAACAGTACTTCGAATTGCTCGCCGATCTGTTTGTCGAGCACGATCGAGCTGTAGCGCTGTTGCACCAGAGCTTGCATGAGGCCGTCGCGGAAACTCGTGAGCGCTTCGTTGGATTTGCTCGGCAGTTGCGCAAGGCGCGCTGAATCGCCGAGAACTTCGAGATCGAGGCCGCCTTCGGCCCGTTTTGGCAGAACCTGAAACAGGTCGAAAATCGCCTGTCCGTGGGCTCCGGTGGCCTTCCCGGCGCTCGCGCTGATACCGCCGTGGCCGAGGATCAGCACGTCGCGCGGTTGCGCTTTCACGTAGGCGAGCAACTCTTCGTGGGCCTGCTGGTGAGCCGCACTCGGCAGCGCCGTGACGTAGGGATCGCGATGCCACGCGATGGCACCGAGCACCACGAACTGGAGCACGACGAGACTCGGCACCACGATGCGAGTGATGTTCCCGGCACCGATCACGGCTGCAGGACCGAGCACGCACGCCGCCGCGAAGCCATACATCATCACGTTGTCGAAGCCGCCGACGTGCATGCGCGAGAACCACGAGGTGACGAGGCCACCGCTGCCGACGGCGGCCAGGAACAGGGCGCTGCGCCATTCGCCGCCGCGGCATCGTGTGACACAACCGAGCCCGGCGAGGGCAACGAGCGGCAGCATCGGCAGCAGGTCTTCGGTCCAGAAACCGAGTTTGCGGCTGCCTTCGATGCCGTGATGCCGAGGCATCTCAAACAGATAGAACGTCGACCAACCGTCGCTCGTGAGGTGCAGCACGCCGAGGCTGAGTGCGATCGCGGCGATGCCCGTGATGCCAAAGCGCAGCGCGTTCTTCCAATCGTGCAGAAGAGCCCCGACTCCGATCGCCGGTAGCCACATCACCGCGGACTGTTTGGCGAGCACTGCAATGGCGGCGAGCACTCCCGCGAACAACCACCGCCGCGGGCCACCGTGGTGCAGTGCATACGCGCAACCCAACGTGAAGAGCAGGAACAGCGAGTCGTTCCGCGCGAGGTCGTACCACCAGAACAGCCACCCATACCCAGCGAAGAACAGGCCCGTCGCGGCGAGCGCAGGCGCGAACCGCCCCGTCTCCTTGCGCACCCAGTGGCCGACCAGCATCGCGGTGCCGACCGTGGCGACGCTGGCGATCAACCGCACCGCGAGCAGTCCGGGGACCCCGAGTTTCATCGCCAGACCCGCGATCCAGAACAGCAGCGGCGCGTAGAGAAACGGCACGTGTTCGGGCGTTGGCGCGCAATACAGCGGCAGCCCGTTCGCGATGCGCGAGGCGTGGTCGACCATCGCGCCTTCCATCCATTCGAGTTCGAACGGATAGGCGAGTCGTTGGCTGGTCAGCAGGAAGAACGCGAGTGTCGACAGTGCGGCCAGGGCCAGCGAGGCGCCCCAGAGGGCGCGCGACGCGGTGAGCGTGGATTCGGTGGGCGAGGTCGGCATCGGGCGGCGACAGCATAGTGTCGACCTGCGCGATGTGCTGCCGTGCTGCTATGCTCGGCAAGCTCATGGCTGCGAATTCCGGCAACGTCACCAAGTTCCTGCTGGTGGCCCTGATTCTCTTCCTGCTGGCGCCGATGGTGGTGATCCTGTGCCTCGGCACACCGCCCGAGCCGGCGCCAGGTGGTGGGGGCCAACCGAATCCGCCCACTACCACCGGTAAGACGGAACCGCAGCCACGGTCCGAGGTCGTGCCTGCCGCTGGCGCCAGCACGGTTGCCACGCGAGCGCTGGCCGCCGAAGCGCCGTCGACCGAAGGCCTCGCAGAGGCGCCTTCCGCCTGCTTGCGCGTGGTGGACCATGCGAGTCAGGCGCCGGTGGCCGGGGCAGCTCTGCGGCGTGTGCAGGGTGGTGCCGAGATCGCCTTCACCGACGACCGTGGGCTCGCCAGCGTGCCGTTGCTGCAGCCGGAGCAGCTCGCGGTTGTCATGGACGGTTACCTGTTGCGCATGGCTCCCACCCAGATCGGTTCCACCGAGGCGCAGCCGCAGCAGGTGCAACTGGTGCGCGATGTCTGGTCGGTGGTGCGCCGGTTCGAGTTCTTCGATCCGGATGGCCGCAGTGCCAGTGTGGCGTTTGTGCGATTCCGGCCGCGCGCGCAGCAGGCGGGCGTTGCGGCGTCGGCGCCGCTGGGGCCATCGGCGGCTGACAAGCTCGTGCAACGCGCCTGGCAGGAACACACGATGCTCGGCGGGCTTCCCGTCTGTGCGGACGTGCCCGTGCAGGTCGGGGTCTGGTCGCAAGATCGTGTGCACCGGGTCGCGCATCGCGGCGAAGTGCGTTTTGCGGCGCCTGGCGAGTTCCTGGCGGAAGTTGCCACCGAATCGGGCCTGGTCGGAACGGCGACGTTCCGGATCGAAACGGCGGCTGCGGGAGCGTCCGCGCAGACCATCCGCGTCAACCTCGAGCGTGGGGACTTCCTCGCCGGTTCGGTGGTGGCCATTGGCTCGATGCGCCCGGTGGTTGGCGTGCAGATCACACTGCAAGGTGGTGAACCACTGGGGCTGCTGGCGACGACCGGTGCCGACGGTTCGTTCCGGATTGGCCCGTTGGCGCGCGGTGAAGTCACGCTGCACCTGCGGCACGGTGATCACCAACCATTGTCGTGGGGACCCGTGGTCACGAACGGCAACACCCTGCGCATTCCCATGCAGCCGCTGCCGAGCACGACGCTGCGTGGTCGAGTTCGCGGTCGGCCCGACCAGAAGCCGATTGCCGGCGCGCGGCTCGCCTGGTTGCCGACGGGCGGCAACTCGGTGACGGCGGTCACCGATGCCGACGGCACGTTCCAGATCGCGGCGACGGGCGATGCGGCGTCGCGGCTAGCCATCAGCGCCGCCGGGTTCCTCAATTACGCCGAACTCGTGCAGCCGGGGGCACCGTTCGCCGAATATGACCTGTGGCCAGCCGATCCGGCGGTGCGCCTCGCCAAGGGCATGTCGGCGCGCCTGGTCGGCGTCGTGGTCGACGCGGGTGGCACACCGCAGCAGCAGGTCGCCGTGCGCTGGATCCCGGATCGGCCCAACGAGGTCGCGGGCGTGGTGGGGCGCCGGATCCTCGAAGGGGGATCCCTGGCGTTGCCGCTGATCGTCAGCACCGGCGTCGATGGCTCCTTCCAGCTCGAAACCAACCAATTCGGGCCCGGACATCTGGCCCTCGCCGAAGCCGGCCCCTCGGCGGCGGGCGGCGTCGCGGTGACCGCGGTTGCCGGCAGCACCAAGGACGGCCTTCGGCTGCAACGATGACCATCCACGACTGGGAGCGGCTCGGCGACGAGCTTCTGGTTCGCTACAAGGTCTTCGACGTGCGCAAGTCGCGGCGACGATCGCCGCGAACGGGCGCCGACATCGGCTTCTTCCTCATCGATACGCCCAACTGGGTCAACGTCATCGCGATCACGACTGACCAGAAACTCGTGCTGGTGCGGCAGTTCCGGCACGGCAGCGAGCAGGTCTCGCTGGAGATCCCCGGTGGCCTCATCGATCCGCACGAAACCGACCCGGCGATGGCCGCGGCGCGCGAATTGCGCGAAGAGACGGGTTTTGAGGCCCAGCACATCGAACTGCTCGGGGTCATGAACCCCAACCCGGCCCTGTTCACCAACCGCCTATCCGCGTTTCTGGCCACGGGCTGCCGCCGCGTTGGTGACCTGGCGATGGATCCGGGCGAGGACATCGAGGTCGTGACCGTGCCGGTAGCCGAGCTCGACGGGCTGATTCGCCGCGGCGAGATCGACCATGCCCTGGTGCTGGCCGCCATCGCGTTCTGGCGGGCCCGGACCGCAACATGAGTTCGTAGCACTCGGCAATTCCTGGCAAGGTTTGGCTACAAGCCACGCTCTAGTCGCGGAGGTATCCCATGCACCGTCCCCTGGTTATTGCCCTGATTCTCGCGTTGGCCGCCGCCGTGGCCGCGCTTTGGTTCTTCTCGCGCGGCGATGTGCCACCCCCCGCCGGGACGAACACCACGACGCAGGCGGAGCAGCAGGGGGCCGCCGTGACCGAGAACGTCGCGCTGCCCCAGGGTGGCCCCGTTGCTGCGACGCAGCGCACGGCGGTGACCACGAAGGCCACGGAGGATCTACTCGATGATCCGGACATCCGCGCTGGCCTGACCGGGTTTCGCGGGCGCGTGGTGACGCATCTGCAACAGCCGGTGGCGGATTGTGGGGTGCGCATCTATCGCGGCGCGATGGACACGATCCTGCCAGCGGGGGTGGACCTGTTTGCGGAAGAGGCGACGTTGATTCCGCAGTATGTGGCTGGCGAGACGCGAACGGCGGCCGACGGCACGTTTGAAATCGGCGGCGTGTGGCCGCGTGCGTTCTATCTGATGTTTGCCGGCATCGACACCGATGCGCCGATGCATCAGATCCTGACGCGCACGCCTTCGCCCGGTGAGGTTGTTGATCTCGGCGACATCGTGTTGCCCGATGCTGGTGTCATCACGGGCACTGTGCTCGATGACAATGGTGACCCGCTGCCCGGGGCGTTGGTGCGCGCCGCGGACCTGCCCGGTTCGCTCGCCGCGTTCTTCCCGGTGGAACGCTTCGATCCCGATGGCGCCGTTTTGATCCGCGAGCCGCAGTCGCCCATCCGCGTGCTGGAAATGCCGGTTTGGGTGAAGGGCGCTTTTGAGAACCTGCCGAGTCCTTCGACGCACACGGGCGCGGATGGCCAATTCCGGCTCGTCGGTGTCGTGCCAGGCAGCAACCTCGTCGCGACGACCAACGCCGGGTTCCTTTCCGACATGAAGCCGAGCATTCAGGTGCGCGCCGGCCAGGTGAAGGACATCGGGCGGATCAAGTTGAAGCGCGGCGAAGAGCTCACCGGGCAGGTGCTGGACGCGGCGGGCAAGCCGGTTGCGGATGCGGAGGTTCTCGCGGGATCCACGCTCTCCGTGGCGCCCTTCGATCTGGCGCAGAAGCTCGGCAAGAGTGACGCGGAAGGGCGTTTCCGTGGGGAGGGTTTTGCGCCGGGCAAGGTCACCGTGGCGGCCCGTCGCGGCAAGGGTCACGCCTGGATCCTGGCCGAGCCCCAGGCGATCCTCGGCAACGTCGTAGTCACGCTGCCCACGACGTTTGGTGCGGATGTCGTGGTCACGCTGGCCGACGGCAAACCCGCGAAAGAACCTCGTTTTCGCCTGTTGCGCGGCCGGGCCGGCAATGGCGCTGCGGAGATGGCGGTGTTTGGTTTTGTGCCGCCGGTCGACTTGCGCGATCGCCAGAAGGAAGTTGCCGAAGGTCGCTGGCGCATCGACAACCTCAATCCAGGCCAGTACACGCTCGTAGTGGATGCGCCAGGGCATGCGACGGCGTTTGCGGCCTTTGAGGTCGCGGCCGGGGATGCGAGCGTGCAGCTGCAGCTGCCGTTGAAGATGGAGTTTGTCGTGCGCGTCTTGGACGTGGCCGAGAAGCCGATTCGCAACGTCGCCATCTTCGCGGAGAGTCGCGGCAAGGGCGTCTTTGACATGCCGCTGAACTGTGGGCGCACCAACGTCGAAGGGCGACTGGTGATCGACAAGCTGCAGGGCGAGTCCTTGCGAGTCAGTGCGGATCATCCGCGTTGGGGCGTCGTGCATGGCGAGGTGAAGTCCGGCCAGGAACTGGTGTTGCACATGCAGCAACCGGGTGCACTGCATGGTGTCGTCAACGAAAACGGCAAACCCGCCGAGCTCGGCAAGTTCACAGTCGTGGTCGAGTCTCGCCGCGGTGATGGTCCGCGCGGCCCGCTCGAACAGACGCCAACCCTGCTCACGCCGGGGCCGGATGGCTCGTTTGCGGCGCGCGCCCTGCAACCTGGCAGCTATCGCGTGAGCGTGATCAAGGCGATTGATGCCCTGCATTCTCCGGGTGGCGTGTTTGCCATAGCTCAGGAGATGTTCATGGCGCGAGACCTGCCGCGCGAAACCGTCGAAGTGCAATCAGGGCAGACCGCGGAAGTGCAGCTCGAAGCCGGCGAAAAGCCGATTGACGGCCCGACGGCGCATCTATTCGGCACTTTGACGGTCGATGGCAAGCTCACTCCGGGCTACTTCGTGACGGCTCATCACGAACAGCGCCGATTCAATACCAAGGTGGACCAGGCCGGCCGATTTGACTTCGGAACCGTTCCCGTCGGTGACTTGTGGGTAACGGTGATGGGCGGTGGCGAGGACAACTTCTTCGGCGGCTCGCGGTCCAACCTGTGGTCGGGGAGTGTCAAGGTGTCGCAAGCCGAGGAGCGAGAACTCACGATCGTCGTCGCAACGTCCTCGCTCGGCGGCACGTGCTATCTCCCCGACGGTAGTCCTGCGGCCGGGGTGTTCGTGCAAGCGCGTGGCAAGCTCAAGGGCGTCGAAGCTGGTCGCGGCGAAGTGTGGCTTGGCAGTCCGACGGACGCGCAGGGGCGATTCCAGTTCACGAAGGTAGCGGAAGGTACCTGGACCCTCGAGGTCAGTGGCAATGGTGAGAAGGCCGGTCGCGGCAAACTCGAAGGCGTGGTCGTGAACGGTGGTATCCCAAACGACACGCTGCGTCTGGAGATGGAGAAGACGCTGATCGTCAAAGGGCGCATCGATCTCGCCATCTTCGGCGGCAAGAAGCCGCGCTGGTGTTATGTCGGCTTCTATCGGATTCCCGAGAATGGTGTTGGCGAAGGCGACTACGTGGATGGCGCTGGCATCGACCAGGAATCGGGCAACTACACCACGCAGGATCTTGCTGCTGGCCGCTATCGCGGGAAGGTGTTTGCCAACTTCGACGAGGAGAAGCAGCAAAGGTACAGCTGCGGTGACATCGACGTGCCGCCGCAGGGGCTTGAGAACCTCGTGCTACTGCCCATTCTCGACAAGTGAGCCGCGCCGCGGGTGAGGCTCAGGCGAGGCCGTCGCCAACTTCGCCAGCAGCGCCCTGCGATATCGCGAAGCGAAGGTAGGCGACGAGGCTGGCGGTTGATTCGGTTTCGACCGCGACGAGCATGCCCTTCTTGAGAGGGACCGGCAGGCGCGGGTGACCGGTAAGGAGCAGCCCCAGCAGATAGCCAAGGTGAGGTTCGTGCCCCACGAGCGCCACGCACTTCGTGCCCGAGTGCTGTTCGGCCTCGATGAGGCTCATCGCGGTCTGAATACCGGATTCCGGTGTCAGACAGGTCTCGGTGCGCAGTGCCTTGCTGCAGTGCAGCGCTTCGACGAAGACCGAAGCGGTTTCCTGCGCGCGACGGAACGGGCTGACCAGGAGCACGTCAGGGCTCGTGCACAGGGTCTTCCACGTGGGGACCGCCCGGCGCAGCTTCTTCCAGCCTTCGTCGGTCAAGGCGCGTTCGTGGTCGCGGATTCCGGGGCCGGCATCTTCGGCAGTGCCATGGCGCAGCAAGTAGATGAGCATGGGGTCTTCGCGCACCATACCGCGCAACGGGGTCGCGGTGGCTACCCGCTCGGGTGCAAACCGCGGTATGGTTCCCGAGTGCCTTCCGTTGCCCAGGATGCTCGAGGTCGAGAACGCCGCGCCCGTCGCGAGCTCGTGTCGCGTTCACCTCGCAGGCGCCGCCGGTCCCCCTGGTTTGTGGGGGTAATGGCGGTCTTCGCGGCGCTCGCACTCGGTTGGTATGCATATCGCTACTACCGTTCCCAGCGCGTCGAGATGGTCTTTGTGTCCGAGGGCGCCGCGGTGTCCGACGTGCGGCTGACGTTCTACCCGGACCAACTGGCCTTCGCCGCCCCGTCGCCACCGCCGCCAATTGGCGAACTGCAGCTGCACGCCGCGGATCGCGTGGACCTTGGACGGGACCTTGTGCCCGAACGTGCGGCAGTTCGCTACGAAGCGGAGGGTGCTGGCGCGGGTTTTGTGTTTGTCGAACTCGGCAAGCCGTTGCCGCCGATCACCCTGCGCGCGCCAAAGTCACTGCGTGGCCGTGTGGGCGAGCCAATTGGCTTGTGGAGCTTTGGTTGGCGCTGCGCTGGTTTTGTTCCGGTTGCTGGTGCGGAGGTGTTGGCGATGGGCGGCGGTGAGCACGGTGTCGTGCTCGCTACGTCGCAGACGGACGCGCAGGGGCGATTCGAGATCCCTGGAATCGATCCTGGCATGACTGCGCTCAGCGTGCGGGTTCGGGCGCCTGGCTTTGCGCTTGCGCAGTTGCCGATGAGTATCGAGGCGGAAGGTCCACCGCCCGTCATTCTCATGGTGCGCACCACCTCGATTCGTGGCGTCATCCACGCGCCGGCAAACGTCGATCTCGGGCCCGTGCGTGTGCTTGCGCGAGGTTTGCCAGGTGTTGAGGCCCGGCTCGCGGCGGACGGTGGTTTTGTGCTCGATCACGTTCCGCCAGGCAGCGAACCGCGCCTCGTGCTTTACGGACTGGCTCCAGGGCTCACCCACGCGCCGGTGCGTGGCGTGCGCGGCAAGAACGTGCAGTTCGATCTCGTGGCGGGAGCAACGGTGCGAGGGCGTGTTGTCGAGAAAGCGACGCGCGTGCCGATGGGCGATGTGCTCGTGTTCTGCGGGGATGATGTCACGGTGCGCGCGGACAGCAGTGGCTACTTTGAGCTCACGCGATTGATGCCGGGGAACACCGAAATCGTCGCGCAGTGGCAAAGCACGAATCGCCGCAAACGGCAACTCGTGCGCGTGGGCAGGCAGCCAATGACGCTGTCGCCAGGCCAGGTGGTCGAAGACTGCATCGTGGCGATCGATTGAGCCGATACGATAGGAACTGGTAATGGCATGAAGAACTACGCGCTTGCTTGTCTGCTCGGTGCTTCGCTCACGTCGCTGCTGCAGCGAACCCAGGATCCGCAGAAGTCACCGGCACCCGTGCCTGCGCCCGCGACACCCGTGGCTGCGCAGCCAGGCAAGGAGCCAGCGGCGGCAAATGCCCTCGAAGGCGTCTACGAGCTGCGTTCTCGCGTCACCGATGGCACGATCGAATCCCAACGCAGTCGCGGTTATCTCGCGATCACCAAGCGCCACATGATGATCTGCGTGGTGGCACCCGGCACGGATCCCAATCTGCCGCTGCTGCGCGCGGGGGTGCGCAGTTGGAAGAGTGAGCGCGATGATCTCGTTCGGACCGATATCCGCCTCGGCTTCTACACGGACTCCGAAGGCGCTGTGCACATTGACCCGCTCGGTGAGAGCGAAGTGAAGCGCATCCAGCGCGAACGCGGCCGCATCCGGGTCTGGCAGGACGACCGCAGCTATCTGGAATTTGAGCGCGTCGAGTAGGCGAGGCCGCGGTCAGCTCTTCGCGCGGCGGCGACGCCGCAGGGCTTGTAGCTCAGGAGAGCGCAGCAGCCCGTGGACAAGCACGTAGACGCCCACGCCGACGAGGATGGGCAGGGCAACGTTGCCAAGACCACGCTTCAAGAGGCTTGCGTCTTGGGGGAACAGGCGCAGGAACGGCAGGACCATGCACATGCCAGCCGTGGCCAGCAATGTGCGCAGCCACGCTCCACGCAGATCGTGGCCTGGGGGCGCATGCCGATGGAACTTCACTGCGAGAATGGATGCGTTTGCCAGCGACGAAATGCTGCTCGACAAGGCGAGACCGCCAGTGCCGAGGTCGGTGGTTAGCAACAGCGCGAGATTGAGTGCGGCATTGAGCACAACGAGTTGTGCGGCTAGTCGCGCCGGGGTCGCGGCGTCACCGACCGCGTAGAAAGCGCGTGCATACAGCTGGGCGAGCCCGATGAAGGGCAATCCGGCGACCAGGCACGAAGACGTGAGCACCGTGGGCCACACATCACTTTCGTGGAACTCCCCACCTTGGAACAGCACGCGCACGACGTCGTCGCCGAGCACGATGAGTCCAAGCGCGGCAGGCAACGTGACCAGGATCGTCGCGCCGGCGGCGAGGTCGAGTGTGCGCCGCAGGCCCTGACGATCGATTTCGGTGGCCTGATCGGCGAGTTTGGGGAACACCGCCACGGCTACCGACATCGCCGTCAGCGCGTGCGGAAACAGCAATAGGCGGTTCGCCAGGTAGATGTAGGTGACGGCCCCCGGTGCCACGAGGTAGTAGGCCATCAGCTGATCAAGCAGGCTGCTGATCTGATTCAGCGACATGCCGATGACCATCGGCCCCATGGCCGCGAACACAGCAAAAGCGGGCGTGCCACGGAGGGGCAGGCCAAACCGCGGGCGTGCCAGTTCGCCGCGCCGCCAGAGTGGCACGGTGACGAGCAGCAATTGCAGGAAGCCGCCGATGGTGAGGCAGAACGCCGCGTAGTTGGCGATCTCCGTGTCGATCGTGAAACCGAGTGGTTTGGCGGTGAGCAGTGCCAGGATCCAGAACAGATTCAGCACGATGGGCACGGCGGCAGGCAGCGCAAACTTGCCCAGCGTGTTCATCGCGCCGGAAAACACCGCCGTGAGGCACACGGGCAACGCGTAGAGGAACAGGATCGCGTTCAGCGACAGCAGCAGGCGCATGGCCGGCACACCGCCCTTCTCTGGCGCTGGCAACCACTCCGCGGGCAACAACAGGCTGGCGATGGCGATCAGCAGGCAGAGGGGGGTGAGGATCGTGGTCACCGTGCCGGCGACCTGCCCAAGCAGTTCGCGCGCCTCCGTGCCACCGCGTTTGCGGGCAGCGGCATAGGCTGGAACCAGCGATGCCGAGAGCGCCCCTTCGCCCAATAGGCGGCGCATGAGGTTGGGAAACGTCCATGCCAACAGGAACGTGCCCTGAACCCAGCCGGCGCCCAGGGTCTGCGCCATGAGCCGGTCACGCCAGAGGCCGAAGATGCGCGACACCAGCGTGAAGAACGAGATGGAGCCCGCGGCGCGGAGCAGATTCATGGGGCGGGCACCGGAACGGGTCGGAGGATGGCGCGCGGCAAGTAGGGGCTGGGAGCCGCGGCGCCGATGCGGAACAATGCACGACGCCTTCCTCGCTTCAAGTTGTCCGCGGCTTTTCCCATGCACCGATTCCTCGCCCCACTTGTGGGTGGTTTGCTTGCTGTGAGCACCGGTCTGCTCGCGCAGGGCGCAACCACTTCGTACCTTTACGAAATCAAGAACCCCACGCCGGGCCAACGACTGCTGTTGCAGCAGCATTTTGATGTGCTCGGGGCGTGTTGTGGTAGCGCCGCGCATTCGACGGGCCCCATGGAGGTCGTGATCGAAGCCCACGAGCGCGCCGCGTTCTTGTCGATTGCGCCCGCGGCACAGCTGGTCGATATCGGGCGTCCGTTCCATGAGGTGGAGCTTGAGCGGCAGGCCGCGGCAGGCGTCGACGTGCCGGATCCTGGCTACTTCACGGTTGCCGAGATCGAAGCGGCCATCGACGCGCAAGTGGCTGCGTACCCAACGCTCGCCAGGAAGGTCGACCTGAGCACGCTGCCGGGTGGTGCACTGACGATCCAGGGGCGCCACATCTATGCGTTGAAGGTCAGTGACAACGTCGCGCAGGACGAAGACGAACCGGCCATCGTGATTGCTGCGCAGCACCACGCGCGCGAACTCAATACTCCGGTGATGGTTCTCGGTGCGATGGAACGCATCCTCTCCGGCTACGCGACGGATGCGAGCCTGCGCGCCGCTGTCGATGGGCACGAACTGTACTTCGTACCGATGGTCAATCCGGATGGCGTGAACCACGTCTGGACGGCAAACGACCTGTGGCGCAAGAACCGCCGCAACAACGGCGCCAACTACGGAGTCGACCTCAACCGCAATTACCCGTTCTTGTGGAGTCTGTGTGGGTCCTCGGCGACGACGAGTTCCGAGACCTATCGTGGACCTTCGGCGGGCAGCGAACCCGAGGTGGTGACGATGCGCAATCTCATCGCGCGGTTGCGACCCGAGGTCTATCTCGACATCCACAGTTATGGTCAGGATGTGCTGCGTATGTGGGCGCCGTGCGCCACGGTCAATTCGCAGATGCAGGTCTTCCAGCAGCGTTATTGTGATGACTTGCGCGCGCCGATGGCGTTCTCCACTCGCGATCCATCGGGCTCTGGCGAGGCCCCAGAAGATCACTACTCGACGGGCGGAACCCTCTCGTTCCTCATCGAAGTCGGCACCGCGTTCCAGCCGGCATTTGCGATCACGGTGGCCGAAGAAGTGCGCGTCTGGCCAGGCCTGCGGCAGGCGCTCACCACGTGGCAGCCGGCGCGCCGTGGTCACGTTCGATCGAGCCTTGGCGACGCGCCGCTTGCATCAACCATCACGTTCAGTCCCAACGTGCTCAATCACGGCGAGGTTACGAAGAGCCGCGCCAGCGATGGTCGTTATGGGCTTTGGTTGCCGCTCGGCACCTGGAATGTGACGTTTGCGGCCGCTGGCCACACGAGTCGCACCGTGCCCGTCACGGTCACCACGTATGATGCGCCTGTCGAACTCGATGTGGTGCTCGATCCGTCGGCCCAGCAGGCCACGTTGACGCGCAGCGGAGCAGGCAATGTCGGCAGCACAGTGACGTTCACCTATACGAGCCCTGGCAGCGTTGGCAAGACCGCCTTCTTCGGCTGGTCGCTGGGCACCACACCGGGCATCGATCTCGGTGGCCTGCGCGTCTTGCCGCTCAATGGCGACTTCCTCTTTGAAGCTGCATGGTATGGCAATTCGATCATGACACCGACCTGGGTCACTTTGGATGGAGCGAGCCAGGCGGTGTCGGTCATGACGATTCCCAACCAACCGTGGATCGTTGGCCTTACGAGTCACGTTGCGGGCATCACGTGGGACTCGGCATATCACTATGGTATCAAGACCTGGAGTGCCCCGGTCGCGGTAACGCCGATTCCGTGATGCGCAGGATCTTCGTCGGTGATATCCAAGGCTGCCGCGAACCGCTCGAGCGCTTGGTTGCGGCGGTTGCGTTCGTGCCCGGCCGCGACCGACTGTTGCCGGTGGGCGACCTCGTCAACAAGGGCCCGGATTCACCCGGCACTGTGCAATTGTTGATGCAGCTCGGTGCCGAGCCGGTGGTTGGTAATCACGATCTGCATTGGCTCGCGAAGGGGCGCGCGCAGGATCCCAAACAGCGCGAGTGGTTGTCGTCGTTGCCGACGGTGCGCGTGTTTGAGGATGTCGTCATGGTGCACGCTGGTTTGCATCCAAAATGGGATGAAGCGCGCCTGGCGCAACTCGATGCGAGTGACATCAACTACGCCGTGAACGTCCGCTACTGCGATGCGGATGGCAGGCAGCCGCCATCGGATTGGCCCCCGCCTGGACCCCCATTTCGTCCTTGGGACGATTTCTATACAGGTCGCCGCCGTGTCGTCTTCGGCCACTGGGCCCGCCGCGGTTTGGTCCTGCGGCCACAATGCGTTGGGTTGGATACGGGCTGCGTGTACGGCGGCAAGCTGTCCGCCTGGATCGCCGAGGAAGACCGCATCGTGCAGGTCGACGGCTGGCACCGTTCGCAGTAGCGTTGCCGGTCCGCCTTGGCGCACTTTTGTTCGCTGGGCACCTTGGAGAAGCCATGAAGATCCAGTCCTTGTTTGCGTGGAGTGTCCTGTCCTGCTTCCTGAGCGTCGCGTCGGCACAAGTCGCCACCGATGCCTCGACGAGTTCCTTGACGAAAGTGCGCGACTTGCACGCTCAGTACGCGAAGTCACGCGACGAGATGCAGTCGCTCATGGAGAAGATGCGCGGGACGGAGCGCGGTAGCGACGAGCAGAAGAAGATCGCGGCCGAGCTCAATGGCCTGCGCAGCGCGAGCGCAGGGCCGCAGAAGGCGTTCAGCGAGGCCTTCCTGGCCTGCGACTGGTCCAAGCTGGATCCCAAGGCCGACGCCGCTGTGCTCAAGGATGGCCTGCCCGGCGTCGTTCGTGATCTCGATGCACCCGCCAAGGCGGTTGCGGCCGGCAAGTTCTACCTGAAGAACTTCGGTGACGAGCGCATGGCGGACAGCATCCGCGGCAACGCCCTGCCGATGGCTTTGCTGGCGGCTGGCAGCGTCGGTGATGCAACCAAGATGCTCGAAGAGGCGATCGAGAAGGCTGACGGCGCTGCCAAGGCGCGCACGATGCTCACGCTCGGGGACATCCTCGCGGCTTCCGGAGATATCGCCATGGCGGCCAAGCAATACGAAGCCGCTGACGTGCTGGCCGATGACAACACGAAGCGCTACGTCACGCTGCGCAAGGAACTGATC
Source organism: Planctomycetota bacterium (assembly GCA_020851075.1). Classification (GTDB taxonomy): domain Bacteria; phylum Planctomycetota; class UBA1135; order UBA1135; family UBA2386; genus JADZDL01. The sequence continues at coordinate 33,198 of JADZDL010000005.1, forward strand.
GGCAAGCCCGCGCCCGATATCAACAGCAAGACCTGGATTGGCGCCGACGCCAAGGCCCTGAGCGGTCTCAAGGGCAAGGTGGTGCTTGTCGACTTCTGGGCGACGTGGTGTGGCCCGTGCCGCAATGTGATGCCGGCGCTCAACGAAATGTACCTGGCGCACCACGCCGAAGGCCTCGAGGTCATCGGCGTCACGCGCTTCTACGCCAATGGTTACATGGCTGCTGACAAGTCGCAGATGCAATCGGGTGGCAAGAGCGTCAAGGACATGACGACTGAGACGTTCCCGGCGCACGTCACTGAGTTCCGCAAGAACACCGAGATCGCGTATCCGTTCGTGATCGGTGAAGAGTCCAACTTCAAGGACTACAAGGTCAGCGGCATTCCCACGCTCGCTGTCGTCGGTCCCGATGGCAACATCGCGCTGATCACCGTTGGCTCGGGCAGCGAAGGCCTGCTCAAGTTTGCGGTGCAGAACCTGCTCGCCAAGAGCAAGAAGTGAGCTGAGTCGGGCCCGTTAGCAAGCCCGTTAGCAAAACAGCCCTCGTCATCCAGCACGGATGGCGAGGGCTGCTTTGTTTCTGGCGACTCTCTCACTTGCTCAGTGGGCAGGCACCGCCAAGGTGTCAACGATCGGGCTCTCGCCAGTGAACAGGTTGGCGACAAACGTCAACCGGAACTGGAGGTAGCGCGAACCGTCCGCCACATCCTGGCTCAAGGACCACGCCGTCGGGCTCGCGCCGTTGGCACTTGCCGAGCCCCGATACTCGATGCGCAAGCTGGAGCCATTCGGAATCGAAGCAGCCATGACCGGTGGGTCGTAGTCAGGGTTGGCGTTCTGCGAATCGATCCACGGGGATTGCGCGTAGGTCTGCACTCGTGCGAAGTCGAGCTCGAGCTCGTGCATCGCATTGTCGGGAATGCCCTGTGTCACCTGCGAGGGCATGGGAATCGGCATCGGTTGGAACGGAGTGCCGCTGGCCCAGAGCCGCGCGCCTGGCAGCGGGGAGGATTGCACCATGATGCGGACCGCTGCACCCGTGATGTTGAAGTTCAAGGGATCGTCGGCGACGAGGAATTCGAGCAAAAGGCTCGAGACACCGTCGTACGCAAATGGAGTAATCGATGGATAGGGCAGGTAGCCGTTCCCGGTTTGCCGGGTGGGGTCGATGTCATACCGGCCTCGGAAGCACGAAACCGGGTGCGCGCCTGGCAGGTAGTTGCTCGCAAACAACGCGTCGAGACCGGAGTTTGGCGCGATCGGCAACGCAGAGAAGTTGTCGACTCGGTAGTCGGGCACGACAGCGGTGTGCCCGATGCGCATCTCGAGGTCATGGATCGTGCCGTTTGTCACCAACCCAAGCGGCTTCCAGCGCACGGCAACGAGCAGTTCAGGCTCGCCCGTGGCGCCAACATCCTGGGTCCGGAAGACCATCTGCTCGCGGGAACCTTGTGGATGCAGCGGATTCTGGAGACCTTGAAAGAACGGCATTCCCTGGGGATCGATGGTCTCATGAGTGCGGCGTAGAACGGCACCGCCGCGAATGTGGCCTGCCACGTCCGCGCGGAAGTTGCCGGTAAACCCCTCACCGATGGGGTCGTCAAAGGCGGAGCCAGTCGGACTGCCAGCGCCTTGGTAGGTGGTGCTAGCGCCGTTCAGCGTGCGGAACACGCCGTTCGAGGCGAGGGCATCAAACACGACTGGCTGGCCGTAGATCGACACGCCCAACATGCCAGGCACGGTCGGGATGCTGATCGTCTGCTGCACGGGGCCGGTGCTCAGCGGTGAAACGCTGAGGGTCGTGAGGACCGGGCTGAAGCCCAGATAGAAGCGTTCGCCAAACAGATCGACCGGCCCCCCGGATAGGTCGGCGAGAATCGCAAACGGGTGCGGGATCGCTCCGTCGATGCTCCAGGTGATTTGCGATCCAGTCACTCCGGGGATGACGAACGGGGGCATCGAGAAGGTCGGGCTCTGCGCACTGGCGAGCGTTGCCAGGGAGAGGGTTACCGCGGTAGAGAGCAGACAGAACGCGCGTTTCATGGGTCAGGCTCCTTCGAGGGGATGCCGGAGTTAGCGCACCCGCACACACTCGGTAACGCAGCGAGCGAAGACGCACGCTGCATGTGCGATCCATCACTCGAGCGTGCGCCCGAACGGCCGTTCTTGAGCAATCGCCTTACCCGAGGTGTTTCTGCACTTCCTCACGCACGATCGGTATCAACACATCCGCAAGCTTCTGATTCGCATACGCGGCAAAGGAGATATTCGTTGTGGTGTCCAGCGGCGCGTCGAGCGGCTTGCCAAATGGATCACAGATCACACAACCAGCCTCTTTCGCGATCAACCACGTGACGAGGTCGTAGGGCCGACAAGCCAGCGAGGACTTCACGCCGAGCTTCTTGTGCACCAAAGGCCGCACATCGAGCACAAAACGATCGCGCCCTAGCATCACTTCGGCAAGTTGCCCACCGGAACAGATGTACTGATCCGCGTAGACCTCTGCTTTGTCGGCGTTCCACGCCCCAAGTGCGCGCAGGAAGATTGCTTCTTCGAGACGCGAGATCAGTTCCTTGCCGCCTTGGAAGAAGTTGCTCACCGTCGCAAAGCCATGCCGCAGCGTCGTCGCCTGGCTTGGCACCAACGCAAGTGGGCGCGGCGCGCCGGTGCCCAGATCGTGCCGTTCGGCCTTCACGCCCTTGCCGGCGATCGCCCACAGCACATCGCTCGTCGATTGCCGGGTCGTCGGCAACTCCGTCATCACCGCCACCTCGACATCCTGCAGCTTCGTGTCCTTGCCACGTTCGGGAGCCGCGCCCATCAGGCACCACGCCGAACGCTTGTCGAACATCAGCCCGCGCGTGCCGTCGATCGGATCGACGAGCAGCCGGAATGGCGGACCGCCGAGGCCCGGCTGCCCAAACTGGATTCCGCCGGGCTCTAGCCCCTCCGCGACCAGGATGAAGTGCTGCTTGCGCCCCCATTCCTGGCAGTGTTGCACCAGGATGTCCTCGACCTTGGCGTCGATCCCGAAGATCGTGTCCCCCGAATCGTCGCGCACCGTTCGCGACCACACCGCCGGCTCCTGGCTGCGCATGTGCGCACGAAGGGAAGCGCGGATGTCCGCCTGCAGGATGCGAAGTTTGAGAGCGAGCGCTGCGTGGTCGAGAGTTGGCATTCGGCGAATCGGTAGCGCATGGTATACCGTGTGGGACGCTGGGCCCTTAGCTCAATGGTCAGAGCTGGCTGCTCATACCAGTCTGGTTGCAGGTTCGAGTCCTGCAGGGCCTACAATTTCGCAAATCGCTTGGGGCTCCGGCCCCAAGCGGTCACCTCCGGCCACGACCGGCCTGGATGCCCGAGTTTGCGCGACATTCGCCGATTCGAGGATGTGGGGAGTAGGGGCTCCATCCGGCCAGGACCGGCCCGCTTCGGCCCCAATCGGCCTCGGCTGTACTGTCACTGGTACTGTCACGGTCTCGGCACCAGCGGCCAGACGCAGCGTCGACGCCACCGGCAGACGC
>JADZDL010000006.1 GCA_020851075.1 Planctomycetota bacterium
GCCATGAGGATGCGCGCGGCCTCCATGGTCGACGTCGTGCCCGTGCCGTTGTCCGTGCAACCCTGCGCCTGGTGCCACGAGTCGAGGTGACCACAGACGATCACGACCTCGTCGGGGCGCTCGGAACCCGGAATCTCGGCGATCACGTTGTAGAGCGGAATACCACCGTCGCGGAACGTGTTCTGGATATCGAACTGGCCGGTGACTTCCTTGCCGGCCTCAAGCAATTCGGCCAGCTGGTCGGCTTGGTCGGCGCGGATGGCGATCTGCGGAATCGTCGGCACCTGGTCGATCGGTTTCATCGCCGTGCGCTGGTCCCCAAACACGCGCACGCGCAGCGGGAACTTCGCGTCCGGATCTCCAGCGCGATAGAGCCAGCCGAGAATGCCGAGCGCCTCACAGGCGTCGCGCAGCTCCTTGGACGGCCGCTTTCTGGAGTAGACCCAATTGCCCGCGTAGGCCTTCACGGTGATCGCGTCCACGGCGCTGGGCGCCCGCGCGATCACGCCGACCTTCGGCCCGTTGGTGCCCGCCGTCCAGGCGTCCGTCGCGACATAGAGCTCCATCGCAACGGGATTGGTGATGCGGCCGATCCAGGCGCCGCGGTTCCAGGCGAGTTTCCATTCGCCCCACTGCTCCAGCTGCACGCTCGGCACGCCCATCGCGTGAAACTCCTGTGCGGCCCAATCGCAGGCCTTCGAGAAGTTGTCCGAGCCGGTCAGGCGATGGCCGACCTTGCCCGTGAGATCGCGCAGCAGACGCATCGCCTGGCTGTTGCCAATGCCCTCGTCGCGAATGCGCTCGGCGAGGCCTTCGGGTAGCAGGCCGCCGGGTAGCAGACCAGCATCCGACACCGGGCCCGGGGTCGCTGGCACGACCACCTCCACACCTTGGGCGAAGACAAACGACGACACGAACAACAACGGCAACAGCTGGCGCAGCATGGAAGGGCCTCGAAGGGTTTGGAGATGAGCTCGGGGCTTCTTACGCTGCCCGGCCTGCGAATGCGAGTTCGAGCTCCCTCCCCTGCAGCCACAGAACCGACCAGCCCGGCGCGCTGGCACCGCGCGTCGGAACGGCTCCGCCGCTGGACCGGGCTGCCGCCCCTGCTCACCGCACTGCTGGTTGCGCACCTGGCCTTCTGCCTCGTGCGCTTCCCCGCCGGGGCAGTGGCAAAACGGCACGAATCCGTGCAGGAATGGCAAGAACGCGGCGCCGACGGCTGGTGCTACCGCAACGCCGACGAGGAGACGCGCCGCGTCGCCCGCTGGCTCTGTGAGAACGTGCAGCCCGGCCAGATCGTGCGCTACATGGGCGGCGAACAGGGCGCCTTGCAGATGCTGGCCCCCCTGCTCTTTCCCGCCCTGCTCGTGCGCAACGACTCCAAACAGCGCTGGCCTGCCGATCGCGAGGTCTTCGGTCTGGCGGCCCCGTGGTTGCCCATGCCCGCCGGTACGGTGCCCGTCGTGAAGTGCTCCCTCGAAGCGCTGCGTCTGGAGTACCGATGAACAGCCCCCCGATGGCGGCAGACTCGCGGCCGCCGTTCTCGGTGCTCACGATCGTCTTCGTCGCCGTGCTCGGCCACACCGCGCTCTGGTGCGGAATGCCTGTGCCGAAGTGGATCCTGCCGATCGCGCTTGGCTTGGCGGCCCTGCTGCAGCGACCGCGCTGGCCCCTCTTTGAGGGTTGGCCACTCGGTCTGTTCGTGCTGCTCGGCGCCGCGGCAATCACCTACGGCGCCGTGGCGACGCTCGATCGTTCGTGGGATGGCTTCTGCACGTGGAGCCTCACCGCGCGCCACCTCGCCGCGGGTGCCACGCTCGACCATCCGTACTTCGCGAATGCGTCGGTCTATCAGGCCACGCGTGGATACCCGCTGCTGCAGCCGATCCTGCTGCAACAGGCGATGCTGTGGCTCGGCGAACGCGGCGGCCGTGTGCTGTTTCCGCTGCTCTGGGTCCTGCTGCTGCTCGCGGTGCAGCAACCCCTGCGTGCACTCGGCATCGCGGCCCGCCAACGCGCCATCGCCATTGCGGGCCTCGCCCTCGTACCACTGTTCCTCGAACCGGGCCACGGCAGCGCGGAATCCGGGTTTGCCGACCTCCTGCTCGCGTTGCTGCTCACGCATGGCGCCGCCGCGATCGTACAACAACACTTTGGCCTCGCGCTCTGCATTGCGTTCTGCCTGCCGCTCGCGAAGACCGAAGGCACCGTACACGCGACCGCCCTGCTCACCGTGGCGACCCTCGGCAAGGGCCCGCGGCTCGGCGCGGCGTTGACGATCGGCCTGCTCACGTCCCTGCTCGGCTGGTTGCCGATGCAGGCGCGCCTCGAACTGGCGCCACACGCATTCTCCGCCTCGAACCTGCTCTCGTTCAGCCTGCCGATCGGCGCCTTGGCGTGGAGCTGCGCCGTGCGCCAACGCAGCACGCGGCGCGCGACACTGGTGCTCACGGGCGTTTTGGCGATCGCCGGACTCTGGCTGCAGCCGATGCTGGCTTCGGCCTGGCCAGCCGCGGCCCGCCCACTCGCCTGGTCTTCGCTCGGTTCGATCCTCGGATCGCTCGCGCAGAATCTCGTCTGGGTGCGCAAGTTCGGCTTCTCGTATGTGGTGCTGTTTGCCGCCGTGGTGTGGGCCTGGCGAACGCGCCAGCGCTCGGGCTCGCCGTGGCCAACCGCGGCCCCCCTGCTTGCCCTGCAAGGCGCGTGGTTCTTGTTGATCGTGCTGTTCCTTCTGGCCTTGCCCGCCGACCGCCTGCCGCTGTTCCAACGAGAAGGGTCGCCGCGCTACCTGATCCAGATGATCGGCGTTCTCTGGCTTTGCACGGGCCTGCTGCTGAAGCCGGCGCCAGCCCTCTCAGAGCCGGTCCTCGCCGATGCCCCCCACTCCGACCCGCGCAACTAAGCACTTCGAGGCAGAAGGTCTGCGCTATCCAGAGCGTTCGTGAGAGGTCACCAACAAGAAGACCCCCATGATCCACGAACTAAGCGGCGACCTTCTGCTCAGCAAGGCCGAGTTGATCGCCCACGGCGTAGCCCCGAACGACGACTGGAAGCAGGGCATCGCGCGCGCCCTGCGCGAAGCCTGCCCGGCGATGTACAAGGACTTCCGCCACTACTGCAAGCAGGAGAGCCCGAAGCCCGGCACCCTCTGGCTCTGGCAGGGAGTCGACGCGAACGGCCGCCACCTGCGGTTCTGCGCACTGTTTACCCAAGAAGCGTCTTCGCACACGGGTGGCCACGCCGGCCCGGCGCACACGGAATATGTCAACCACGCGCTGCATGAGCTGAAGAAGCTCCTCGAACGCGAGAAGCTCCAGTCGATCGCACTGCCAAAGATCGCGACCGGTGTGGGTGGACTCGAGTGGCAACACGTGCTGCCGCTGATCCGCGCCCAGCTCGGCGAACTGAAGATCCCCGTGCTCGTCTACGCCGACTACAAGCCGGGCCTTGCGGCGGAAGAGCCGCTGCAGGGCAAGAGCGCTCGGCACTCGTAGAGCGAAAGCAGGCCTGTAGACCGCGGTTCCTGCAAAACTCCGCCGCGGTCCGGGCCGCGCGTGCCACTGGGTGCTTGGCACCCGATGCGCACCCCACAGAACTCCCGACCGCGACGCCACGCACCACTCGCGCGAGAGGTGGACCCGCTATAGTCCCGCCGTGCTCGCCGCGTTCCACCCGACCATCGCCCGCTGGTTTGCCGACCGGCTCGGCGAACCCTCCCTGCCGCAGCAGCAGGGCTGGCCGCGCATCGCAGCGGGCGAACATGTGCTCATCGCCGCGCCGACGGGCTCCGGCAAGACGCTCGCGGCCTTCCTGCACGCGCTCGATTCGCTGCTGCGGCAAGGCCACGACCTGCCGGACACCCTACAGGTCGTCTACGTGTCGCCGTTGCGCGCGCTTGCCAACGACGTGCAGAAGAACCTGCAGCAACCGCTCGCCGAACTGCGCGCGCTCGATCCGTCCTTGCCCGAAGTGCGCGTGGTCGTGCGTTCGGGCGACACGCCGGCGAGCGAACGCGCGGCGATGACGAAGAC
>JADZDL010000007.1 GCA_020851075.1 Planctomycetota bacterium
CGACCAGTCGCCGACCACGAGGTCGGCGATGTGGTCACCATCACAGTCGTGCACCAACACGGTCTGCGGTGGGTTCAGGTTGGAAGTGAGCGTCTGGCCGGCGGCAAACGTGCCGTCGCCGACACCGTTGCTGCCCTGGCCGAGGAATACCCGCGCGGAGGTGTCGTTGACCAGGACGAGGTCCTGGATGCGGTCCGCGTTGAAGTCGCCCACCGCGATCGCATCGATCCAGGTCGTCACATCGTGCGTCGTGCCGGTGGAGAACGTGCCGTCGCCGCGCGCGCCGCTGCCAAGGCCAAGCATGATCTGCAACGTCGATTGGTTGCCGAGCGCGAGGTCGGCAATGCCATCGCCGTTCCAATCGCCGCGCGCCACGGTGCCGATCGCTCCGCTCAACGAATGCGCGGTGGCGTCGAAGGCGCCATCGCCGCCGCAGTTGGCGCGGCATTGCACTTCGGTCGTCGTGCTGCTGTGGTTGCCCGCGCGGTCGGTGCACTTCACGGTTGCGTAGTAGGTCTGGCACGCTTGCAGGCCGGTGACCGCCGCGGACGTTGCCGGTGCGGTGACGGTCGCGGCCGTGAGCAGATCGCCGGAGCTGGTGCCGTATTCGATCGTGTAGTCGGCAAGGCCGCTGCCCGAGTCGCTGCCAGCCGTCCAGGTGAACGAGAGTTCTCCCGCGGAGTCGGCGGCGACCGCGACACCGCTCGGGGCCGCGGGGGCGATCGTATCGACCGTCCAGCTGAAGCTGCGTTCGCTGGCGCTGGCGCCGACGATGCGGATGCGCGCGGAATGCGCGCCATCGCTGAGGCCGTTCATCTGCCAGGGCAGGTCGACGCGCTGCCAACCGGCGGCGTCGAGATTGGCTTCGACGGGCTGGCCGGTCGGAGTCGTCGTCGCGATCACCAGCAAGCTGGCACTGCCCTGGAAGGCGGCCGGCGTGGTCAGGTTCAGGGTCGGATTCACGACCGTGGTCTGGTCCCCACCTTGTTTGGCGGCGGCGAGGCCCGCGAGACTTGGGGCGCATCCCGCCAGCGATACGGCGACCACGACGAAGATGCTGCGCACGATTCGACCCTGCATGCCGCAGCGATCGAGTCGCCGCCCGTTGCCACCTTAGCCGCGTTGGCCGGTTTTGCCGTTGGCAACGCGCTTGCGCGATCAGCGCGGCAGGTCGGCGATGGCCCAGGTCTGCGAGGTCTGCTCGCCGGAGGCCAGCGTGACGACGATGCGCACCAGACTGCAGCCGGCTTGTTCGACCAACGCCTTCGGCAGGCGCGCTTCGCCCTGATGGCGTGGGCCGCGGGGCGAGAGTTCGATCGTGTTCGTGAGTTCGAGGTTGGTCGAGGTCCTCGCCGTGGTGTCCGCGAGCGCGCCGCGTGGCAGTGCCGTGACCGTAGCCGCCGTGAACTCGGCGTCGCTGTGCATGACGAGCCGGTAGTGGTCCGCAGTGTGCGTCAACGACAGTTCGGTGTTGCCAGGGCTCGGAAACGACACCGTCTTGATCTGGCGCACGAGGTTGATCGGCAGCATCGCGCGCGACCAGTTGGTGACCGCCGTGGTGACGGCCGCTTCGTCGTCGGCCACCCACGCCGGGGGCAGCAGCAGGCCGAGCAGCGGCGAATTCGCGCGTTCCCACGGATGCAGCGATTCGGCGCCCGCGGTGGCAATGAGGTCGATCGGCACCGGGCTGCTCGAGTTGTCGCCGAGCCAGAACAGCATCGCCTGGAGTTCGCAATCGGCTTCGTAGCTGCGGTCGGCGAGCCACAGGCCAAACGGCCACGTGACCCACCAGAGCACGGTGTCGAGCGAGAACAGGCCTTCCTCGGCATTGGACCAGCGCAGGCCACCGTCGCGAACGCCTTCGACGACGAGCAGGGCATCCAGTTCCTGCGCGGCGGCCACGGACCAGATGCGATCCTGGATGCGCTGGATCACGCCTTCGCGCGAAGCGAGGCCGCGGCTGTCAAACGGCAGCAACACGACGTCGGTAAAGGCCGACAGCCGCTGCAGGGCCTCGAGGACTTCGTCGGCGGGCATCGATTCGGGCAGCAGCGTGCGTTCAGCATAGAGCGCGCCAACCGGCGTGCGTGGCGCGGCGCCACCGGGGGCCGCGGCGGTGGCCGGCAGCGCCTCGGGCAGCACCCGTTCGCTGCCGAGGGTGACGACGCCGACGCGCAGGGGCTTTCGGCCGGGCATGCCCGCGACCTGCTCGGCGTGCTCGCGGGGGGAAAGCGAGGCACAACCCTGGCTCAGGAGGCACAGCAGGAGGGCGAGTGCACACTTCATGCAAACCTCCTCGGCAAGGGCGGGTCCCGTTCTGGAGCAGAAGGCGCGGCGCGATGGTCGATTCCCCCTGGAGATAGCCGCTCGCGGCCACCAGCTCATGAGTTCTCACCAGCTTGCCGCCGCCGATCCGATCCTCGCCATGTTGCCCGAGGTCCTTGGTCGCCGGATCCTGCGTCCCTGCGTGCTGTATGCCCGCCTCGGGCGCGGCGGCATGGGGGCCGTCTATCTCGGCAAGCACCTGACCTTGATGCAGAAGCAGGTGGTCAAGTGCCTGTGGCTCATGGGCAGCGGCAATCCGGTGGCGGGCGAAGCCGGCAACGCGTTCGTGGATCGTTTCCAGCAGGAAGCGCGCATCGCGGCGGAGATGACCCACCAGAACCTCGTGCGGGTGACGCACGTCGACCGCCTCGGCGAACTCCACTATCTCGTCATGGAGTACATCGCGGGGGAGGACCTCGATCGCCGCATCAAGCGGGCGGGGCCGATGGCCGAGGAAGTGGCGCTGGCGGCGCTGCTCGGCGCCGCGCAAGGACTCGGCTATGCGCATGCGCGTGGGGTCGTACATCGCGACGTGAAGCCCGCGAACCTCATGATCTCGGCGCACGGCGAGATGAAGGTCATCGACCTCGGGTTGGCGCGCGCGATCGACAGCACGCGCCAATTGGGCGCCACGGTGGGCACCCTTGGCACGCCGATGTACATGGCGCCCGAGCAATGGGAAGGCGGCAACGTCGGCCCCACTGCCGACGTGTGGGCGCTTGGTGCCGTGTTGCACTTTCTGTTGACGGGGCGTTCGCATCTGCCAGCTGGCATGAACGACGCGAGCGAGATCCGCCGCTACGTGAGCGCGCAGCCGTTTGTAGAACCGATCGACTCGGGCCTGCGTCTTGGTCGCGCCGCGCGTCGCATCCTGCGGCGCTGCACCGCGCGCGATCCCGCCGAACGGTATGCCGATGCGCGCGAGTTGGCGAATGAGCTGGCCGAGCTCGTGACGGCCGAGGATCCGCGGCTCATCGATGCCGCTGGCGTGCAGGTCGTCGACGGCGAGGAGCCGCACGACGAAGAACTGCGCCAATTGCAGGAAGCGTTGGCCCGGGAGGAGAGTGGGGAGGCGACGTTGCCGTACCAATCGCTCGACCTCACGCGACCGATGCCCAACGCGGATCGCACCGTGCCGCAGCATGCCGGTGCTTTGCCGTTCGCCGCGGGCCGCGTTGGCAGCACGCCGGCGCCGATCAGCAGCCCGCGGCCGAGTCGCCCGCTGCCGCGTCGGCGGCGCTCGTCGTGGGCCGGCAAAGCGGCGGCCTTGTCGGTGCTGGCGCTAGGTGCTTCGGCAGGCGTCGTCTGGTGGCCGCGAGTCGACTACGAGGCGATCCAGAAAGAGGCCATGGCGGCGATCTACCAGGAGCGCTTCGAAGCTGCGGACCAGCTGCTGCGCGAACTGGAGCGCGGGCCCGCGTTTGCCGATCAGGCCCGGCGGTTGCGCATCGACGCGCTCGTGCGGCATGCGCTGCGAACTGGCGCGGCCGACCCGGTCGCGGCACTCGTTCGGCTCGGGGAAGCGGCCGCGGTGGCGCGCGAACTGCTCATTCGCCGCGATACCGAAGACGCGCTCGCGCGGATTGTTGCCGCCCGCGCGCCGCTCGAGGCGAGCCTGCAGGCGGCCATGGTCGCGTGCCTCACGGTGCAGAGTCCACTGGCCGGCTCGCTGATCACGCGCGGTCGCCAGGCTGTGAATGTGCGCTTGGTGCCCGGGGCCCTGGAACTGCAGCTCTCGGTGCAAGAGCGCGCGTTCACGAAGCAGAGCGAGGACCTCTGGACGGCGGAATGGGAAGTCCCCGAGCACGATGGTGAGGCCACCATTTCGCTCGTCCTGGCAGAACCGAAGACCGGGCTGCAGCAGGTCGTCACCGTGCCCGTCGTCATCAAGCGCGGCGCGATGGCCTTGCGCCTCGATGCGCCCGCGGCGGTCTGCAACCGGGATGGATTCCTTTGCGGCGGCACGGTCGACAATGGGCCGCTGCAGGTGCGCTGCGAAGTGACCGCTCCGGATGGCTCGCAGAGCGTGATCGACCTCGGCGAACACAACGATGCGTTCGCGTTCGAAGTGCCCTTTCCGCCTGGCGCCGACGGCAGCTACAGCCTGCGCCTGCTCGCGCAGGCGGGCGCCGAACCGCTCGCGAGCCAGCCGTTCGCGGTGCGCGTCGACCGGCAGGTGCCGCGCCTCATGATCGATGCAGGAACGCGGCATGTCGCCACGCAGAGCCTCATCGTGCGCGGTTTTGCCAACGAACCGTGCCGCATCTTCGTTCTGGGTCGCGAAGAGATGGCAGTGCAGAGCGAAGCCGATGGCGCGTTTGCCTTGCCGCTGTCGGTGCCCAAGGACGAAGGCACCACGACGCTGGTCCTGCAGGCGCGCGATCTCGCGGGCAACGAGAATCTCGAAGCGGCAACGTTTGCGGTCGAAGTCGATCGTACACCGCCGCACGTCGTGGGGTCGGCGCAGACGTCCGCGCGAACGGCGGGCCTGGAGGTGCCGATTCGCGGTCAGCTCAGCGAGCCGGGTGAGGTCAGTGTCGACCAAGGCGTGCCTGCCCCGACCGCGGCGGATGGTGCATTTGAAGTGGTGGCAGCGTTGCCGCCGGGGCTTATGGAGCAGCAGGTCACCCTGCGCCTGTCCGCGCGCGATCGCGCCGGCAATGTGGGGGAGCCGGTGGCGGTCACGACCTTCGTCGATCGGGTGGGGCCCACGATCCTGCCCGGGGCACCCGACGGCAGCTGGTGGGCTGGTGGCAACTGGCTGCTGAAGGTCGAGGATCCGTGCAGCCCGTGCCAGGTCACGCTCGGTGGGGAGACGCAGGATGTTGGCCCCGATGGCCTCGTACGGTTCGTGCGCCGCGTGGACGCCAACGGCGTCGTGGCGACTGCGCGCGATGCCCTCGGCAACCAGAGCACGCGCGCGATCTCGGGGCCGGGCATGGTCGAAGTCGCGAACGTGCCGTTGCCGGGGCCAACGTGGGGCACGCCCATCGCCGGCGCTGCCGTCGACCCACAATTGCATCTGTACGAACGGGTGTCGGTGGCGATCGGCACGGAGACGATCGTCATGCGTCTCGTGCGCCCGCTGCGCGACGAGGAGCTGCCGCCGAGCGAACTGCGCGATGCGCGGGCCGTGGCCCTGCTGCAGGGGCAGCCGCCGTTCTACCTCGCAGAGACCGAAGTGCCCGTCGCCGTCTGGGCGCAGCACGTGGCCATGGCAGACGGTGCGGCGGGCCCCGGCGGCGGTTTCCGGTTTGATCCGGTGAAGTGCCAGTGGACACCGCAGCCCGACGCCGATTGGCGCGCCCCGTTGCACACGACGTTGCTCAGCGCGGCGACCGTGGAGGACCGCGCGCGGTGGCCGGTGTCGCAGGTGACGCCGGCCGCAGCGCGAGCGTTCTGCGCGCGGTTTGGCCTGCGGCTGCCAACCGAACTCGAGTGGTGGTTTGTCGTGCGCATGGGTGCGCGCAGTCGCTACGGCTGGCTGCCCGCCGGTCCGTTGGAGGCTCGCGCGAACCTCGCCGACCTGGCCCTCAAGGCAAAAGTGCCGAACCTCGCGGCGTTCGAGCCCGAGAACGACGGTTTTGCCGCGTTGGCGGGCGTGGACGTCTTCCCGCAGCCTTCGCAGCAGCATCCGTGGGGTTTCCACGGCCTGCTCGGCAACGTCGCCGAATGGTGCACGATCGCCGGCGATCGGGTGGTCGCCCGCGGTGGCAGTTGGTTGTCGGAGCCGCGCGAATTGCGTGTGGACGAACTGCCGAAGGACCGCGCCATCAGCAGCGGGGCCTGGGATACGGTCGGTTTCCGGGTCGCCCGCGATCTCTAGGTCGCCTCTTCTGCACGTCACCTTGACTCCCCATCCGGGGTGCTCGACGATCTCACGGGTCCATTCCCTCGATGAGGTTGCCGTGTTGAAGGTCCGTTTTCTGTCGCTTGCCTTGCTGCTCGCCACTGTCGCCCCGGCGCAGGATCCGGACGCCGCACTTACCGAATTGCTGCGTCTGAAGGATGACGCCGACCTCGCGTTGGTGAGCAAGATCTCGGCCACCAAGTCGCGGGAAGCGGCGGCAGGGCTCGTCAAAGCCTACGACGTGGTCAACAGCCTTCTCATGCAGCGCGAGATCCTGCGCGCGCTGGCGACCTTCCGCGACAACGCGGAGGCCGAACAACCGGCGATGCAGAAGCTCGCGAGCATAGCTGGCACCAGCGAAGATGCCGACCTGCGCAGTCTCGCGCTCGCCGCGCTCGGCCAGTCGACGACGATCGGCAAGCACTTCCTGAAGCAGCTCGTCGACAGCGACGCTTCCGACGAGGTGCGCGAGCCCGCGTTGCGGGAGCATGTGCGCACAGCGAACGCGGCGGACGACGAGTGGTATCGCTTCCTTTGGAACTTGAAGGGGGAACAGCGCAAGGACAAGGACGGCAAGATCCAGGGGCCTGAGCTCGGGCCGATTCGCGAACTCGCGTTCGATGGACTGAAACAGGCCCTCACCGAAGACGAGCTCATCGACACGCTGCGGCGCGAGACGGATCCGAAGATCCGGCGGGCGGCCCTCGACACGATGCGTGCGCGCAATCTGCCAAAGACCGGGGAAATGGCGGCCTGGGCGTTGGATCGCGTCGATTGGCCCGGCGGCGATCGTGCGGAAGCGGCGCGCATTCTCGCCGACCGCGAAGGCGTCAAGGTGGTGCCGACGTTCCTCGAACTCGCGAAGAAGCGCGATGTCACGCCAGACAACCTGCGCGCCGAGATGGCGAAGCTCATCGTCGCCATGCACGATGACGCGACCAACAAGAAGCTCGCCAAGATGGTTGGCAAGGGCAAACCGCACGAGAAGGTGTTTGCGCTGCTGGCGGCCGGCCGCTTTGCCGACCTGAAGGTGCTGAAGAAGGAGCTCGCCGATCCCGCGCTCGAAGTGCGGCGCGCCGCGGCGAACGTATTGGCGAGCCTCGGTGGGGCTGCGGCGGTGGTCGAGTTGCGCGCGCTGCTCAGCAAAGGCCGGAATCCGGGCGACGCGCGCCTCGCGATCGAGACGATCGGCGAGATCGAGAAGGGCAATGACACCTGGCTCGGCGAACTCGAAGCGTTCGCAAAGAGCAACGATGTCGATGTGCGCAATGCCGCGGTCGAGCAGATTGGCATCGGCCGCAACAAGAAGCAGGTGCCGGTGCTACTCGCTGCGCTTGAGCACGACGATTGGTCGACGCGCTTCGCCGCGGTCGAGGGCCTGCTGTCGATGAAGGACAAACGGGCGGTGGGGCCTCTCATCGAGCGTATGGCGAAGGACCCAGGCCGGCTCGGCAAGCGCATCAGCGAAGTGCTCTGGGAGTTCACCGCGCAGCCGTACGGCGAGAACAGCAAACGCTGGCAGTCGTGGTGGGCCGAAGCCGCGCCGAAGTTCTCGATCGTCTCGCAGAAGGATCTCGACCTCGCGGCCAAAGCACGCGAGGAGCAGCGCCTCAAGCAACGCACGCGCAGCACGGCGAAGTTCTTCGGCCTGCAGGTGGAATCACACCGCGTGATCTTCGTGCTCGACGTGTCGGGTTCGATGCTCGAATCGATGTATGGCCGCTACGTCGGCAAACGCGGCGCGGCGCGCATCGATGTCGCCAAGCAGGAGGTGAAGCAGGCGATCGAGAACCTCGACGAAGGCGCGTTGTTCAACGTGTTCGCGTTCAGCAGCGGCGTCGAGAAGTGGCAGAAGGAGAGTGCTGGCACCAACAGCCCGGCGAGCCGCCAGGCAGCCCTCACGTGGGTGGAGCGGCTCGGCGCGGCGGGCGCCACGAACCTCTACGACTCGCTCAAACTTGCGTTTGCCGACAAGGACGTCGACACGATCTACGTGATGAGCGATGGCGAGCCGACCAACGGCGAGGTCATCGATCCGTTCCGGATTCGCGAAGAGGTCGCGTTCTGGAACAAACACCGGAAGATCAAGATCCACACGGTCGCGATCGGCAGCAACCTCGAAGTGCTCGAGTGGCTCGCCGCGGACTCGGGCGGCAAGCACGTGAAGATGCGGTAACCGGGCTCGCGGTCAGAATGCGCCGGCGTTGCGGTAGGTGAAGAACACGTCGACGAAGACCTTGAGTTGCGCTTCGTAGCCAGCCCCGAACGACAGCAGTAGCACGTGTTCGGCGATCTGTTGTCCCGCGGTGCGGCGACCCTTGGTGGCGTCCGCGGGCGGCGCGCCGCGCCCGCCGCCGCGTCCACCGCCATCACCGCCGAGGTTCATCATCACCGAGGCACCGCCGCCGGCTCTGGCGATCGCCGCGAACGTGTCCTTCACGCTCGGGTTGGTGGCGATCGTCGAGGTCACGAAGGGCCGCAACACCTTCTTCGGCACGCCGGTGACCGGGCCGGTGCCCGCGGCGAACGGATGTTCGTGCGCGCGTTTCACGAGCGCGAGCAGCGCCTGTTCGTCCTCGGGATGCGGCGGCGCATCGCCGATCACGAGCAGCATGCGGTTCTTCTCCTTGTCCCAGCCGGTCTCCTTGGCGAGGGCAACCTCGATGCCGCGTTCGATGCGCTCCGGAATGTCCCCGCCGCCGCTTGCGGTCAGTTTGGCGAGTTTGTCGCGCACCTTCTTGTGGTCCTTCGTGAGTGGCACCAGGAGGTCCGCCGCACCACTGAGGTCGCCGCTGTCCTTGTAATGCACGAGGCCCAGTTCGAGTCGGTCGGTGACGCCCGCGAGGATCGCCGTGACCTCGTCGATGGCATCGCGGGCGGCGTCGATGGCGACCTGCATGCTGCCTGTCGAGTCGACGACGAACACCACCTGCAGCCCGGCGTCGCGCAGGTCGAACGCGCGTTCGACGAGTTTCTGCGAGACCGTGCCCGTGGTCGCCTGCTGTTCTTTTGGTGCCCACGTGGCCGCGGCGTAGGTGGCGCGTTCGGCGTTCCACCATTGTCGCCACTCGGCGGGTTTCCTGGCTGTCACCGCCGGCAGCAGGTGGTGCAGCGCTTCGGTGGCGCGGGCCTTCGCGTGGTCGTTGTGCGCCGAGGTCATGTCGACGAGTTCGCCGACCAGGTCGGGGGTGGCGATGGCCGCCGCGACCCGCGATCCCGTGCGCAGGCACTGTTCGACCGCGAACGCGCGCAACCGCTTGTCCTTGTCGCGCAGAGCCGCAACCAGCATCGTGGCGCCCGCCGGGTGCCAGTCCTCGCCGAGGGACAACATGACCAGGGCCCGCATCGCCCAACTCGGGGCTTCGCCATAGGCGTGCACGAGGGCCTCGGTCGCCCCTTGGCCGTAGGCGGTGACGGGCGAAGAGGCCTTCCCATTGGCCTTCTGGCCGGCAGCGGCAGGTGCGGGTTTGGGGGCGTCCTGGGCCGCCAGGTTGGGCCCGAGGATGAAGGGGAAACAGCCCCAGAGGAGCAGGGACGCGGCGAGCTTTGCGCTAGGTCGTCTTTGGAGCATCGGCAGTCGGGAGGGGCGCCAGGGCAAGCTACCCAGTTGGCGGCGGTCGGCAACCGTGCGGTCGGTCTGATTCCGCGAGTTCTGGACGGGGATCCACGTTCCGTGCGGTTCGACGCGTGCCATGGCGCGCGTGCCTCCGTAGACTTCGCGCATTCGCCTCCGGCTCCCTGATCGCATCCTGATGATCTCGACCCTCCGATACTCATTGCTCCTGTGCCTCATGGCACTCACGGGCCTGCGCACCGTCGCCGCCCAGGACCCTTTCGCCGCGGAAGAAGCGGACCTGATCAAGAAGTGCGTGAGCACCCTCTCGTCCTTCGCGAACGTCGCGAAGTCGAGCAAGGTTGGTCAACGCGCCAAGCAGGCGTTCGGCCTCGTGCTTGCCTACGACCCCGACAATGGCTCGGCTCGCAGCGAGCTTGGCTGGAAGAAGGAGAAGGGGGTCTGGGTCGAGGAACAGGACCCGAAGAAGCGCAAGAAGTGGCTCGACAAGGCCAGCTACGAGTCGCGCTTCAAGATCGTCGACGAGTGGTACAGGACCTCGATCAAGCTCGGTGCTTTGCACCGCGTGCTCGGCCTCAAGATGAAGGAGGCCGGCAACGCCCGCTCGATCTATCACCTCGAAAAGGCGGTCTACTACAACGCGAAGGACAAGGACGCCAACGTGGCCCTTGGTCTCCTCGAAGGACCGAACTTCTACGGCACCGCGGCGCAGCTGGCTTTTGCCAAGCGCATGAAGGAGATCGAGGTCAAGGCCGGCGAACTTGCCCGCAAGACCGACTACGAAGTCACCGAGCTGCCGCAGGAAGACATCCCGATCGAGCTCGTGCGCATGCAGGACAGTGTCCCGGACTTCATGAAGAAGCCGGACATCAACATCTTCGGCGCCCGCACGAAGAACTTCACCGTGTGGTCGCGCGGAACCCAGGAGAACGCCACCGACGCCGTGTTGTGGGCCGAACGCGGCCTGGAGTTTGGCGTCTATCTGCTTGGCGAGGAGGCGGCGAAGAAGCTGCGCTTCGTCGAGCGGGCCACGAAGTCCTACGCGTGGCACGGGTTCTTGTTCACCCAGCGTGAGCGCGAGGAGTTCCTCAAGGCAAACCCGGCGATCTGGCAGGGGGGCACGCTCGAAGACGCGCAGCGCTTCGCCAACACCACGTGGCGGGCCAAGGACGGCCCCGCCGTCGTCAAGGTCGGCGGTTCGAAGAAGAGCGTTCACGACGCGCTGATTGCCTACGTGACGATGGATGGCCTGCTCGGTGGTCGCAACGACGGCATGGGCCAGGGCATCGTGCACGCGGTCACGTGGTACCTGAAGGCGACTTCGATCTCACGCTGGGGCGCGCTGCCCGAGGGCACGCAAGGCGATGACGCGTTGGCTCTGCCCGAAGGCACCAACTGGTGGCTGCGCACGGTTCGCGACCAGGCGATGTCGAGCCAGGACTGGCCCTTTGCGCAGGTTCCGCGCGAGAAGCTGTCGCGCTTCCGCAACGACTGCCGCCTGAAGTCCTGGAGCATCATGACCTGGATGATCGCGGCCTATCCGGAGAAGTGGCTCGAGCTGTTCCTCGCGATGCCCGACGCCGACAAGAAGGTGCCGACGCTTGAGGAAGTCGAAGCAATCGTGCAGCAGGTCATGAACAAGTCGACCGAGGCCATCGACGCCGAGTGGCGCGAGTGGGCTCGCGGCGACTCCGGCGTGGCGTTTGGCACCGGCTACGGTCCCCCGCAGCTGCCCGAACGACCCAGCAAGGAAGAGATCGCCGCCGTCGAACGGGTCAATGCCGTGCGCGCGCAGCAGATCGCGTTCACCTGGCCGGCCGGGGGCAAGATGACCGAAGGGACGTTCTCGGGTTTGCCCGAGTGCGAGCTCGATGCGGAGGCGTCCTATGGCTGTGAAGCGCATGCCAACTACGTCACCAACCACCCTGAGCTGACGGAGAAGCTGGGGCCGGACATCCACGAAGAGGATCCGGCTCACCCCGATTTCACGCGACGCGGCCAGCTCGCCGGTGGCGGCAACATCGTGACCGGGCAGGGACCGCGCGGTGCGGACTTTGCGCGCGACACGGTCGATCTGTGGATCGGCACACCGTACCACCGCTTCCCGATGCTTGAGCACAACATCAAGCGGTTGGGCTATTCGTTCGTCTACGCCAACGACTGGTCGGTTGCCGTGCTCGACATGGGTTCGCTCGAAGAGCCGTATGATCCGAACACGGCGCCAAGGCTGTTGGTATGGCCGCCGCCCAACATGGCCGCGGTGCCGACGAGCTTCCCGGCTCCCGAGAGCCCGAACCCGCTCGAAGACCAGCCCGAGGATGTGAAAGACGTCACCAAGTGCGGCTCCCCGATCAGTCTGCAGCTGCAGCGGGAGCTCTCCCTGCAGCTCGTGGACTCGGGTATCGAACTCTTCGAGTCGCGCAAGGGTGGCAAGACGCCGACGCAGCACTTTGTGCACCCGAAGGGGGATCCCGCGATCTGGAAGGCTTGGACCGAGCGGTGCAAGCCCAAGGAAGTGCCGATCTGGGTGCACACGCCCAAGGTTCCCCTTAACAAGAAGATGGACCTTCGCGACGTGATCTTCTGTCTGCACAATGAACCGCTCGAATCCAACAAGCAGTATCAGGTGCGCGTCAACCTGCAGCTTGGCGGCGCCGATCCCCTGGTGTTCGTCTGGGAGTTCACCACGGGTAGTCAGTCGCGCGGGCTGAAGTTCAAGTAGTTCGCCGGCCGGTTTGGCTGTGCCTCCGGCTCGATCGCGCGACCCGTTCCGAACGGGTCGCGCTTGCATCGCCGGCCCCGGGGTCCACAATCCCCACCTTCCATTTATCCCCATGCCAGACGGCCTCACCGTCTGCTGTTGTTGAGCCATGAGCAAGCGCGTCGAAGAAATCCTCAGCTGGTACGAGTCGGACAACCCAGGCGTTCTCAAGAACCTGCGCTGGATGATGGACACGGGAGCCCTCGCCGGCACCGGCAAGTTCGTGATCCTGCCCGTCGACCAGGGCTTTGAGCACGGCCCGGCGCGGTCGTTTGCGAAGAACCCGGCTGGTTATGACCCGCACTATCACTTCGAGCTCGCGATCCAATCAGGCTGCAATGCCTACGCGGCGCCGTTGGGCTTCCTCGAAGCCGGCGCGCGCAAGTACGCAGGCCGCATCCCGCTGATCCTCAAGCTCAACAACAGCGACTCGCTCTACAGCAGCCCGGATCCGAAGCCCGCCGTCACCGGCTCGGTGAACGACGCACTGCGCCTCGGTTGCGCGGCGATCGGCTTTACGATCTACCCGGGCAGCAACCTGCGCGACGAGATGTACATGGAGCTGCGCGAGATCGCCGAGGAAGCCAAGGCGGCCGGCCTCGTCGTGGTCGTGTGGAGCTACCCGCGCGGCTCCGCGCTGTCGAAGAAGGGTGAGACCGCGATCGACGTCTGCGCCTACGCGGCGCAGATCGCGGCGCAGCTCGGCGCGCACATCATCAAGGTGAAACCGCCGACCGACGCGCTCGAACAGGACGCGGCGAAGAAGGTCTACGACAGCGAGAAGATCGCGATCGCGACGCTGGCCGAGCGCACGCGCCACGTCATCCAGGCGTCGTTTGGCGGCCGCCGCATCGTCATCTTCTCGGGTGGCGAAGCGAAGGGCACCGAAGAGGTGCTGAAGGAGATCCAGGGACTCGCCGACGGCGGCGCGTTCGGCGCGATCATGGGCCGCAATGCCTTCCAGCGCCCGATGCCGGAAGCGCTGAAGCTGCTGAAGAGCGTGCAGGATATCTACCGCGCGGCCAAGTAGCTGCGCGCAGCGCGCGCCACTCACTTCTTCGCGCGCGCCTTCGTCTGCTCGACGAGCTTCTGGAAGTCCTCGCGGTCGGCGACGTGCAGGCCTTCGCCGGCGCTTTGCAGCGTCTCGGCGTCTAGGGGCTTTACTTCCTGCAGGCGCGCCAACGCGCGCACTACGCCGGCGAAGTCGTCGCACATGAGCTCGGCCTGGGCGAGCACCTGGAGCACGAGCGGCAGACGGCGAGCGTGGGTGACGACCGCTGCGTTCTTCGGCAACGCGGCTTCGTAGGCATTCGCGGCGCGGGTCCAGGCGTCGCGCGCTTCCTGCCAGCGTTCCGCGCGCCAGTGGTAGATGCCGAGCTCCTGCAGCAGTTCGGCGAGCTGGGTCCGGTAGTGCGCGTCGTCACCGTGCTCGGCGACCATGCTCTCCTGCATCGTGATGGCGCCCGCAAGGGTCGAAACAGCCTTCGCCGGGTCCTTCTTGAACTGCAAGCCACTGAGTTGGCGCAGGAACGTGGCCAGCTCCGTCGTCGCTTCCGGGTGGCGCGGCAGACGTTTCAGGAACTGCTCGTGGTGGGCGATTGCACTCTGGATCGAGGTCTCCGCGCGCTGCAGTTCGCCACTGGCGTGCAGGTCACAGGCGGCGCGGAACTCCATGAGCCCGAGCTGTTGCAGGTAGTCGACGCGGTCCGGGAATAGCTTCGTGATCTCGCGCAGACCGGCGAGCGCCTGTTCGCGCAGGCCATCGGCCTCCGCCTTCTTCTTGTTGCCCATCGCGAGCTCGGAGAGGCAGTAGAGCGCGCGCGATAGATCCAACGTCGCCGTCGGGTTGCCTGGATGCGCCTTGAGGAACGCTTCGAGCTGCTCCTTCGTGCTGCGAAACAACGTCTCCGCGGCCGGCGTCTGGTTGCGTTGCAGGAGCAGGTTGCCGCGGTTGATCGCGGTGCGATAGTCGTCGAGCTGCGACTCGGGCGAGAGGTGCTCTGGCGGAATCTTGGCCGAATAGGCGATCGCGAGGTCGATTTCGCGTTCGGCTGCTTCGGCATTGCCGTCGGTGAGCAGCAGTCGCGAGAGATTGTGGTGGCACGTCGACAGGGCCTGCAACTGCCGCGTGGTCAAGGACTCGGGGGGCGTCTTGCCCAATTCCTCGACCGTGTGCTGCCAGATCGTGCGTGCCTCGTTGTGGCGGCCCAGGGCGACGAACGTGGTGGCGCGCAGCAGGTGGATGCCCAGTCGCTCCGAAGGGGTCGAAGGGGCGCCGCCAGGCAGCTTCTCGGCGGCCGCGAGCGAGCGGTCGGCTTCGTCGAGGGCCAGCAACACGGCCTCGTTCTGGCCCGAAAGCTGTCGCACCTGCGCGGCGTTCGTCAGCCCGCGCGAGTAGAGAATCAGCATCTGCGCGTCATTCTGGTTCTGGGCGAGCAGTGACCGCAGCAAGGTGATCGAGGTGTCCAGTTGCGCGAGGCGAACGGGATCGAGGCCCGGTGTGCTCGACAGCGCCGCGTTGCGCGCCTGCGTCTGCATCTGGCCGATGGCGTCGACGGCGTTCTTCAGGTTGGCGCGCGCGGTCTGTTCGGCGACCAGGCGCTCGCGCTCGGCTCCTTCCCGGGCCGCCGTGATGACGATCGGCATCACGATCGATGCCAGCAGGGCCAGCACCGCGACCGTGGCCACCGTCGGATGGCGCTGGCTATAACGGCGCAGGCGCAGCATCGCCGACGCGGGCCTCGCTTCGATGGGACGGTGCGCGAGGAATCGATCGAGATCGCTGGCGAGGTCCCTGGCCGTTGCGTAGCGGCGCAGTGGTTCGCGGTCCATTGCGCATGCGATGAGGGTCTCGATATCGCGCGGCACGTCCGGGTTGGCCGCGCGCAGCGAACGCGGCTTGCCGTCGAGCACGGCGCGGCGCAGTTTCTCGGCTTGTTCGGCGTGGAACGGCGGCTGCAGCGCGAGCAGTTCGTGCAGCGTGACGCCGAGTGCATAGACGTCCGTGCGCGCGTCGGTCGGTGCTTCGAGCAGCTGTTCGGGCGCCATGTAGTGCAGCGTGCCGAGCTGGGTGCCCGTGCGCGTGATACGCAGCGTGCCTTCCGCCGCCGCGAGGCCGAAATCGAGCAGCAAGACGCGGCCATCGGGCGTCACCATCGCGTTGCTGGGCTTGAGGTCGCGATGCACGACACCACGTTCGTGCGCGTGCTGCGCCGCGCGCGCCATCTGCAGCACGATGCGGCAGCAGGTCTGCACCCAGGAGCCGCGGAACAACTCTGGCAGCGGGGTTGGCACCTCCAGTTCGCCACGATCGGCCGCCGCCTGGGCCACATCCCGACCCTCGAGCGTCTCCGGCTTGCTGCCGTGCACGGTGGCGATCACGTCGGCGAGCGAGGCGCCGCGCACGTATTCCATCGTGAAGAACGAGATGCCGTCTTCTTCGCCGACCGAGTAGATCGGCACGATGCCCGGGTCACCGAGGCGCGCCACGGCTTCAACTTCGCGGCGGAACCGTTCGCGCGCGCCCGGGAAGAAGCGCTGCTCGGGGCGCACGAGCTTCAGGGCGACGGTGCGCTTCAGCGACTGCTGTTCGGCCAGGTAGACCACGCCCATGCCACCGGCGCCGATGCGCTTTTGCAGCCGGAACTCACCGAGCTGTTCGGGGATCGCCGCCGATGGTTCTGGCTCGGTGGCGAGCAGGCCCGCGCGCACGAGTTTGCCAATGCGGTCGCGCAGCGCGTTGGCGTGCTCGGGATTGGCGGCGAGGATCGGTTCGATGGCGCCGCTGCCCGACTGCGCCATGGCATCGATGCACTCGGCCAGCAGTTGCCGGAAGGGATCGCTCGGCCGAGGGCCGGCGGGGCCTGGGCCATCGTGGGCGGGTTCGGTCTTCGGGTCCTTCGGGTCGGTCATGCGCGGGGTGCTGCGAATGGTATCCTGTGGTGGATGACTGACGACTTGGAGACTTTGTTGCGCCGTGCGAGCCAGCACGAGGAGTCGGCCGTGGCAGCGTTGCTTCAAGAGCACCTGCCGGCGCTGCGGGCATTCGTGCGTTTGAAGGCCGGGCCAATGTTATTGGCAAAAGAGTCCTGTAGCGACCTCGCCCAGTCCGTCTGCCGGGATGTGCTCGAAAATGCCGATCGCTTCCGGTTTGGCGGCGAAGCGGAGTTCCGGAAGTGGCTGTTTACGACCGCCATGCGCAAGATCGCGGACCGCGCTGAGCACTGGCAAGCCGGCAAACGAAACGTGCGCCGCGAGGCCGCTGGGCTTGAAGAGGAAGAGATGCGCGGCTACGCGGGCATCTATACGCCGAGCGGGCAAGCGGCCGCGCGCGAAGAGCTGGCGCGCGTCGAAGCGGGTTTTGGCCAGCTGTCGCCCGAAAAGCAGGAAGTGATCCTCATGGCACGTTTGATGGGCTTGTCGCACGCGCAGATCGCGCAGGAACTCGGCAAGAGTGAGGTTGCGGTGCGCACGATGCTGAGCCGGGCGCTGGCCGAGCTGGCGGAGCATCTCTAGGTAGTACGCGGAGGCTCGTGGGAAGAATCGTCTCCAACGCACGGTCCCAGGGCGCCATGTCGATCTCACGCTGGATCCTGGTTGCTGGGGCCGTGTTGGCGGTCATGTTCACGGCGAGTTTCCTGGCCGCGCCGAGTGGCTGGGCAGAGGCCCAGCAGTGGGCTGATCGACAGGAGGAGCAGAGGCTCCGGCAGTTGCGACCGTGCCCGGTCCTGGTCGGGACGGCGGAATCGGGGGAGATGCGCGAGGAAATGGCGGTGGCGGCGAGTCTGGCCAAAGGGGTGGATCGGGCCGGGCGCCTCGCGGGCTTTGCAACGAACCTCACGTTGCTCGACGGCGAACTCGCCGAGTCGGATCGTTCGCTGCTCCATGCCATGCAGCCGGCCGTCCTAGCGCTGCGCAAGGCCGCGCGGCAGCGGGGCACTGCTCGGACTCGCTCGCCCGAGCTGCTCGAGGTGATCGACCTCCTGGATGCCTGCAACGCGTTGCTCGCCCAGGCGTACGTCCAGCGCGCAACGGACCCCAACGCGGCCTGCGAACAACTGCTCGACGGAGCCCGAATCGCGGCCGAACTCATGCAGGGCGTGACCCTCGTGGAGACGGCCGTGGGGGCGCAGATCCTCGAGCGATGTCTGGTCACCTTGGGCGATACGATGTTGCCTGGTCTACCCCGGGAACGGCTGCTGTGGCTCGAGAAGGCGCTGCGCGAGGTGGACGCTTCGTTGCCCGAAGACCCCGCGATGGCGCAGTGGTATGCATGCGACCTGGTGTCCGTCGTTCGCGACCCGGAGCGTTTTGCGGGCCGAATGCCAACCTCGAGCCTGCGGGCGTGGCGCTACGGCTTTTCGGAGAATCGCCGTCTGCGAGCGGTGGCAACCTCGGTGGTGGAGGCAATCCATCGCTCTGCGACGAC
>JADZDL010000008.1 GCA_020851075.1 Planctomycetota bacterium
CTGAACGCCGGCGTGCGCGCGCCGCGGTGTTCGCACACCTCCTCCGCGGGTGGCAGGGGTTCTACGGGCGGACCGACGCGGCGGAGCGCGCAGACCTCGAGGTCCTAGCCGCGTTCACCACGCCGGCCCTGCATCATCCGGCTCTGTCGCCGTTCGATCCGGCGGAACGCCTGGCTACGATCGAGCAGCTGCAGCGTTTGGCGGCGCGTGGGCACAGCACGCTGAGTCCACAGGAGGCCGCCCTGCTATTCGGCTTTGAGGGCGATGGCCTGGACACTGCCCGCATGATCCACGGCTCCGTGGATTGGGGAGGGCCGTTCGCCTTCCGCGAGGCTCTCACGGCACCGGATGAGCGGGTGCGTGCGCGCGCTCTCGCGGCGGTCGCGAACCGCCTCGGATGTGAGTTGCCGCCGTGGGTCATCGCGACGCTTGCGACGGATCCGCTCCCGCCCGTGCGGCTCTGGCAGCGAAGGTGGGGGGCGACGCCGCTGCCGAATCCCGTGCTCGACCGCGATGTGCCGGGCATCGTCGAGGCGCTCGCCGCGGATCGTATGCCGACGTTTTGGTCGGACACGCAGACGGTGACCGCGGCGTCCCGTCGCCAGCTCTACCAGGCCTTCGTCGCAGCTGGCACTCGGGCTGCGGCCGGCGTGGTCCCGGCGGCAGATTGCTCGGTCCTCAGCATGCGAATGCTGCCTCCAAACGCCGCTGCAGCAGCATCCGCAGCGGTTGCCTTCTTCCGGCGGGCAGCGAGGCTCGGCGGCGCCCAGGCGGGCAGCGTGCTCGCACTCGCCTGGCAAGCCCCGACAGCCGGAGGCGCGTGGTGCGTTCTGGAAGCCCTCGACGATCCTTACGTCGAGTTGCCGCGCGGCTCGACCTCGGTGCTGGGTGTAATGCTCGACGATCCACGCGAACTCATCGCCGAAACTGCCGCACGCGTCGTGGTGCGGGTGCCGCGTGAGATCGATCCGGCGTTGCGGGACCGCGCTAACGCGATGGCGCTCGAAGCGCTGCAATCGCCGGATGTCCAGCTGGGCCTGCATCTGATTCCGAGTCCTTGTGGGCTCGGTGGCCCAGGTTTGGGAGCGCCTTGCAACAAGGCGTCGTGGCTCGTGCGCGGCGCTGCACTCGATGGCGCGGTTGCGCTCGTACCGCACCTGATCGCGCGTTCGAAGGCCCTGCTCGCGGAGCAGAAGATACTCGTCGATGGGCGTACGCATCACGTCGCTACCGTCGCGTTCGCGTTGCAGTGCCTGGCGCTGCTCGCGCCGAAGGTTGGCCCGGTGGACGCGAAGGTGCTGTTCGACGGATTGGCGGTCGACGAATTGGCGACGGAGCCGCGCGCGGGCATCACGTCGCCGGAGCGCGGTTTCTCGATCGCCATCCTCGTGGGCTTGCGCACGACGGTGCCGACCCTCGTGGAGTCGGTGGGCGCGAAATACCCTGCCGTCGCGGCGCGGCTCAAATCGCAGCCGCCGTTCCGGTTGCCGTCGGACAGGTTCTTCCCCGAGCCGCCGCGGTCCTATGCGCGTGTTGCGGCAAAGCTCAGGGAGCCCGAGGCCAGGGATCGGCCCGCTGGTCTTGCCTATTGGGCGAGCAGCACGATCGGCGAAGTCAACGCCGGCGATCCCGCCGCGGATCTCGCCGCGCTGCGAGAGCTGTGTGCGAGCACGATTCCCATGGTCGCGGTGGCGGCAGCGGTTCGCATCGCGACGCTTGAGCCGCAGGGGGCCGACATCGCGCGTGAGACCCTCGATCGACTCCGGCACGTGACCGACCTGGAGCAACTCGCACTGGTCGTGCGAGCCGCCCTGGAACTGGGGATCGAACCGCGGGATTGGCGCGCGGCGGCGGAGGCCCTACGAACGGGGCGATACCACGACCCGACTGTCCTGGCTGCGGCGCTCGAGTTCCGCTTCGGCGGCCGCCCGGCACGCGACGCGAACGCCAGTCAACTCGCCGCGCTCATGCTTGCGAGAATCGATCTCGATACGCCAACGCTCGCCGCGATTCTCGGCGACCATACGCTGGCATGCCTGCCGAATACCCTGCAGCAGGCCAGGTCGCCGGTGACGGCGCGCGCTGCGCTCGAGCTTGCGAAGGTGTGCGCGGCCTGGGACGACAAGCTGGAGGCCGCGGTCGTTCCGCGCATCCTCGACCCGGATGCGGGCGTGCGCCTCGCCGCTTACGAAGCATTGGGGTCGAGGGACCCTGAGGTCTGGCCGTGTGCGTTGCTCGCGCACGCGGCGGACTTTGATCCCGATCCAGTCGTCCGCGCGTTCGCGCGCTCACTGTCGCGGTGACGTCGCGACACCGACGTTCACCGCTCGGGGCCAACGAACGATCGACAGCAAGAACCGATTGGTTTGGGACCGTGCACGACGCACGACGGGAACCTGGAGCTGGTCTGGCTTGTGCATCGCGGGTCTTTCGTCACCAGTAGGGAACGCAGCAACCTGGTGCACCCCTGAGCAGAGCAGGGTGCTATTGATCCATCGGGTGCATCATGGCTTCCTGGAAACTGGAGCATCTGTGCCGGTACTCCAGCCTCACGCAGCGGTCAGCGGTCGAGCCGCGCGCGCGTTGGTGGTAGTGTGTGGCAATGAAGGTCCTGGCGGTTCTCGTGTTGCTGGCGGCTGGTGCGGCGCCGTGCCTGTGGGACAGCGATACCCTCGACACGGAATTGCGCGGTCTGCCCGACGCATTCGATCTCGTCACCGGTCGCTGGCATCGCCACAGTGATGCCTACTACCGCGAACGGGTGCGGCGGCTTGGCGGCAAGGTGGACGCGACGCTGGCCGAGCTCGACGACCTCGCCGTTGCGCACGAACACCTGGGGGAGCGCGCGCAGGCGATCGAGGTCATGCAGCAGAAGGCTGCGCTGCTGGCGAAGCAGCCGGACCGCGAACATCAGTATCGGTATCTGGCCAACCTCGGCACCTTCTACGCGCACGACGGCAACTACCCAGCTGCCCTCGTGGAGCTGAAGAGGGCGGTGGCGCTCAATCCGGCGGCGCACTTCGGGCGCGAGAACTTCCAGATCGCGCTGATCGAATACGCGGCGGCGGCGAAGGCGGAACCGGCGCTGTGGGCGCGGCGCAGTTTCCTGCGCCATGCGGACTATTATCTGGGGTCTGGGTTCCTGCGCAGGATCGAAGAAGAAGATGCCGGGAATCGTGAGCTCGACTGGGATCGCGCCTACGAGGCCATCGGTGGCATGCTGCGCTTCGGCGGGCGGGAGGGCCCCGAGCTCTATCGTTCGC
>JADZDL010000009.1 GCA_020851075.1 Planctomycetota bacterium
AAGTAGTGAAGTGGGGGCACCTCGTCTATCTGCGGAACGGCCCGGTCCTGCTGATCCGCGCCGAAGAGCAGCGTGTGCTGTTTGGCTTCTGGCGCGGTCAGTTGCTGCGCGCGATCGAGCCGCGGCTGAAACCTGGTGGCAAGTACGAGATGGCGACTTTGGACCTGCGCGAAGGGGGCACCGTGCCGGCGACCACGGCGCGGCGGCTGGCGCAGGCAGCTGCGAAGCTCAACCAACAGCTCGGTGATCCACAGCTGGCGGCTAGGCCAGCGGTGAAGCGCGCCAAAGCAAAGACGCAAACCAAGCCGGCGAACAAGGCCCGATCGCCGAAGAAGCCGCGGTCGAACGGTTGAAGCAGAGAACGTCGAAGGCGCACTTCGCCGTTCTGCGTCCGGTCACCAGATCGAGAACCCGATAGTCAAACAGGGTCAGGTCCGCGGCGCCAAGATCCAGCGCCCCGCTCAGGTCGCTGCATTTGGATCCACCATGCGCGTTACGCGGCAATGGGGCGAGGCTACTAGCCCACGGAAACGAGTATGAAGACCACTCCCTTGCTGGCTTGTCTCTCTGTTTTGATGGCTGCTGTTCCGACGATGGCCCAATCGGCCGCCATCGCGCCCGCGGCTGCCAGACCTTCGGCGGCAAACGCTTCGGCAGGAGGACAGTCAATCAACCAGATGCTGCCTGCGGGCCCGTTGGCGGGAAACGGTGGCCTGCAAGCCAGTGCGAGCGCGGGCGGGGAATCCGCCAATGCGAACGTCGCCTGGCAGACGGAGGTGCTGGATGGCTTTGCGCGGTTTGAGATGATCCAGGACCTGCAATCGGTCGGCGGCGCCACGACGGGCGCTGCGGTGGACTTCGAAGTCGTTCTGCAGATCACCAACAGTGTGCCTATCCAGGTGCGCATGGCCCTTGCGCACAGCCTGCAAGCGACGGTAGGCACGCCCGTGCCATTGCTGCGCGTGGATGTCGGGGACGATGGCATCGTCGACCTCTACGAGAATTCCAGCAGCGAACTGAACTTGTCGATCGCCATCGGCCCGCAACCGCTTGCCGTGCGGATCACCATGGCGACCTCCGTGGCCGGGGTGTTCAGCAACGCCTACCATCGATGCGCCGTGGGCCTCTGGCCACAGGCCCAAGTGCAAGTCAGCGAAGTGATGCTGCCGTGCGATATCTGGGGACTCTCGGTGTCGCCGACGTTCCTTGGTGATATCGCCTTGGACGCCAGCAGTGGTGGATGGATCGCGCAGCCGACGATCGTGGTCCTGGGGTTTGGCGCGCAGGTGGTCGCGATTCCACCCGCGCTCAGTGTTTCGCCGCTGTGCCTATTGCTGCCCACCCCGGATTCTGTGCAGTTCCAGACCTCCTCGGCGCCACTGCGATTGTCGATTCCGGCAGCCCTGCGTCCACTGACGCTGTTTGCACAGGCGGTCATGCTGACGCCGGCGGGCATTGCCACGACGAACGGGCATCGTGTGCATGCGTACTGAGCTGGCCTCCGCGCGCCATCTACCCTGAAGGCCATCGCCGCAGGTAGATTCTGCAGAATCGTGAAACGTGCCCCGTTCGGCGCGGATCTGTTGGCGCATGCCGGAAGCGAACTTCGATGTTGGTCGTTGGCAGGCGGCGCTGGCGCACCAGCGGCCGCTGTTGGCTCTCGCCGAACGGCTGCTCGCCGATCCGGCGCGTGCGGACGAGGCCGTGGGCCACGCACTGCTGCAGGAAAGTCTGGGGGCGCGCGCCGAATCGAAGCCGGCGTTGCCGTTCCTGCGCGCGGTGGTGCGCAACTTTGCGCGGCGCGTGCGGCGTGACGAGGCGGTGCGGCAGCGGTACGAGGCAGCGGTGGACGCGGCGGAACTGGCGCCGGCGGCCGTCGACCTCGCCGCGCGCGAACAACTGCGCCGCCGCGTCGCCGAGGCCGTGCTCGGGCTCGACGAGCCGTACCGCACCACGGTGGCGCTCGTCTACCTCGAAGAGGTGCCGGTGGCGGTCGCCGCCACGCAACTCGGAGTCGCCGAAGCGACCGTGCGCGTGCGGCTGCACCGCGCGCGCGAGGAGCTGCGGCGCAGGCTCGATCGCGAGTTCGGTTCGCGCGGCGCGTGGGCGCTGGTGCTGGGGTGGGGCAAGCCGCCGCTGGCGGCGCCGGTGGGGGTGTTCGGGGTCGTCGTCGGAGGGATCGTGATGAAGAAGGTGCTCGCGGTGGTGGTCGTGGCCGTGCTGTTGCTCAGCGGCGGTTCGTTTTGGTGGTGGAACCAGGCCGAGCCCGCGTCGCTGCCGCAGCAGGCGCAGGCCCAGGTCGTGGCGGCCAACGTAGTGTCGCCGCCGCCGGCTGCAGCGCCGGTGCGCGAGTCCGCGGGGCAAGCACCGGTGGAGGCCACGAAGGCGGCCCCGATCGCACTATCTCAGCACTTCCGCTGCGTGGATGAACAGGGCCAGCCCGTGGCGAATGCAGAGGTGCGCCTCGTCCGCCTGCCGTGGGGTTCGGGCGTGCCCGATCTGGTCGCGCACAGCGATGCCGAGGGCAAGGTGGTCCTCGACGAGGTGGTGGCCGCGAACTACGTGATCCGCGCCCGCGAGGGTCTACGCCACCATGTTCCCCACTTCGACCGCCCGTACGAGGCGCTGCCGCGGGCGCCGCTCGACCTGCTCCTGTGTGAGCTGTGGATCGGCGGTCTCGTAATGCCCGGTGCCGAGGTGATGAGTCACGGTTGCTCCTGCGGCGCGTTCCAGTCGAGCCGGGATGGCGAGGTCGAGAAAGAGCTCGTCGCCGTCTGGAGCGCAAAACACCCGGGCGCGGTGTTGCGGGCGATGTTCCGAAGTCCCTCACAGGCGCGGTCCGACACCATTTCGATGCAGGTGGAGTGGTATGGCCACGTGCGGCACGAGCAGCCGTTGCGCATGTGGCCGGCGTCGCAGTTCCAGGGGCCCGAGGTCGTCGATCCGGCGACCGTGCCCACGTGCGACTGGGCGAGTCCGCGCATCGTGCTCGTGGATGCTGTGGGCGCGACGCTGCCAGACGCGCTGCAGGCGGCCCTTCGCGAACGCGCTGATCTCCATGGCCTCGCCCCGGCGCGGCGAGGCGCAGTGCTCCGTTTCTACACGTTCCGCAGTGGCGCCGCGAGGCTGCCGACCGGCGACTACGAGCTGCGCCTTTGCGACGCGCGCAACTCGCAAATGGTGCCCGCGGCGCGCTGCACCGTCGCGCGCGACACGACCGAACTGCGCATCCCGATCACGATCGCCGATCGGGTTCTGCGCCTGCATCTGCGCGGGCTCCCCGGTGCGGGCTACGTGGTGAGCATCGTGCACGAGTCGGGGCGTTCCGCGCTGGAGTTCGGCCGCGCCGATGGGGACCACACGCTGCTGCTGCCGCCTGGGCCGTGCATGGTGACCTGCCGTTGGTCGGGGCCCGACGACCGTCAGGAATCGCGGGAGCGCGCCGTCACGATCACCGACGCGGCGGAACAGGAGGTCACCTGGGACCTCGCCGAACCGCCAGCCAAGCGCTGACGCAGCCTCCCCCGCAGGCCGAGCCCGCGAAAATCTCACGCAAATCGGTGAAGGTGAACGCCCGTTCCTGTCTCGAACGGTTGCATGGCTACCGAAACCGACTTTGACGCCCTCGAGCGCGCGCTCTCACGGACGGCGGACCGTCATGTGCCGCCACCAATCGACCCGCGTCAACTGCGCCGCCGGCGGGCGTGTCTCGAGGTGGGCCCCGTCGTCTGGCTGCTGGTCATCGCGGCCTTTGTGGTCGCGGCCGCCATCGACCGGTCGTGGTGGTTTGCTTGTGGCATCGGCCTTCTGCTGATCCCGGGCGCCCTAACGAACCTGATCGCCCGCCGCCGGGAAGTTGCGGCACTCACCGACCCCGGCGACCTGGCCGAGTACGAAAAGCGCGACTTCGAGGCGCAGGCAAAGCACCAGCGGTCTGCCGTGCTCATCGAAGTGACCGCGGCCGTCGCGTTCGCGATCGTTGCGTGGCAGGCGGGGGAAGCGTGGCGCTGGATCGTACCCGCCGTGTTCGGCACCCTCGCTCTTGGGCGGGCCATCACCGTGTTGCCGTTCGTCGAACGTGCAAACCGCGACGCCGGCGGCGAACGCCCCCATGGCTGGTCGGTGCAACTGCTCCTGCTCGTGCTGTTCCTGCTGTTGCCGTTCCTGCTCGTTGCCGGCGGCGTGCACCGTGTCTGGCGTCGAATCCGCACCGGGCTCGGAGGCCGCCGATGATGGATCCGGCGACGGAGGCACGGCTGCTGGCCGCGCTGCGCAGCGGCGACCGGAAGGCGCACGATGCGGCGATCGGCGAACTGCATGCGCGCACCGCGCGGCCCCTGTTCCAGCTTTGCCTGCGCATCGCGTGTGATGCCGCGGATGCGGACGACGCCGTGCAGGAAACGTTCATTCTGGTGCTGCGCGGCGTGCGTTCGTTCCGCGGCGAAGCGAAGCTCTCGACCTGGCTGTTCCGCATCGCGATCCGGGCGGCGACGCGCGTGCGCAACCGCAGTGCGACGCGGCGTCACACGGTGGTCGACACGAGCCAGTTACCGGGCGGCGACGACCCTGTGGCGCAAGCCGCCGATCGCGAGAACGCCGCTCGCCTGCTCGAGGCAATCGACGAACTGCCCGCCGCCCAGCGCGCGGTTGTGGGCCTCGCGGCGATCGAGGGCATTGCCCACGCGGAGATCGCCGCCGTGCTGGGCATTCCGGTCGGCACCGTGGCATCGCGGTTGCACGAGGCACGCGACCGGCTGCGGGCGCTGCTGGCGGTGCGGCGCAGTGGGGGGTGAGGTGCCTCACGCCCGAAGCAGGTGCCATGCCGATGCCGGCCATCGGAATCCGACTCCTGCCTGAGCCCCCGGCAAACCGATGGAACGAGACGGCTCACCGGAGTGCGGTGGCCTGGAACTGGAGTTGGGAGATCGTCATGCCGTCGATTCGTCAGTCCGCACTGCTGTTGGCAGTCCTCTGCGCCCTGCAGGTCGTTGCCGTGGGCGCTCTGTTGCTGCTGCCCGCGGGTTCCGTTCTCCACCAGCCAATCCTGATCGCCGCGTTGGCGATGGCCGCTGGCGGGTTCGCCATTGGCGGCTGGAACGCGGTGCGCGTGACGAAGGAGAGGGCCGCAACCCTCCACACGGCGCGGGCCATCGCCGGCGGGCAATTGGACAGCTGCAGGAACAGTCCGGCGTTTGACACGGCGGGGG
>JADZDL010000010.1 GCA_020851075.1 Planctomycetota bacterium
GGACCCTCCACGAGCGGTCCGGCACCACGCAGGACTTCAAGTACTTCGCGCGCGAGGTCCGCAGCATCGCCTCCGCCGGCAAGCTGCTGGACTACAAGCTGCAACTCGTCGAGGAACGCGGGGAGACCTACCTTCATGCCCGACGAATCGGCTCGGACATCGCTCTGAAGGCCGAAGCTCCCCGGGCGAGTCCGCCGCGGTATCCGAGCCTGCAAACGACAACATACGAACGCGCCAAGAGGATCGCACCGACCCACGACATCTACGCCCTCGAACGCGACTGGCGCGAAGCAACCACGCGGAACGGCATCGAGCTGAAGAACCCTGACGGAGCTTTCCTGGCTTGGTGCAAGCGGGTGTCCTCTCGCCGAATCGCGTAGCAAGCTGGACCGGACCTGCCCGACCTGTGGACAACTCGGCGACGGACTGCCGAGGGGCCCGGTCGATCGCGCCACCCGCGAACGGCGGAACGCACCACCCAGCCAAGGCCTATCGCACCACCAGGTAGCGGACGAACGCGCCACCGTCTCCGCGGAATCGCGAGCAGCAGCGCGGCCTTGCGACGCCGAAACTCCATCAAACGCAAGTAAACAGATCAAACGAACGCGGCGGTCTGGAGGGTAGGGGGAAGGGCAACGGCGGCGAGAGCAGCATCGCAGCCAACGCGTGGCACCTGATGCACCGAGAGGCAGGGGAGGGCGAGGAGCATCACCGCCCGCAGTGGAGTGCAGCGACCCAGCCTCGCGGTGGCTACTGCAATTCGACCAGCGAGGCCAAGATGACCAACCATCCGAATGACAACACGTCCGCTGGCGACCCGCTCGAGCGGGCTCGCGAACACACCCTGAACCGGGTGATCACCGGCGTGCTAGAGCGGGCACGCCGCAAGCTGCAGGACAAGGGGCTCGACCCAAGCGATGCCTTCCCAGCCCGGCTCGTGCGCGACCTTCTTCCGTCTCGAGACGGCCGGAGGATGTGCCTCGAAGCGGTCTACCGCGCCATCGGCCGCGGCCAGCTAGATGCCGTACGTGTTGGCAGGGAGTGGTTTTGCGACCTCGACAGCTTCGTCCGATGGATCGAGCGCAAGACTTCCGAGCGCCATGCTCACCTGGTCGACAACGCACCATCGGCGGACGACGAAGACCGGCACAGCGCAGTCGCGAAACGGCTGCGCCGTCCTACCACCTGACACGGCAAGCGGCACTCTGCTGCATCTCAGGCTGCCCCCGCATCCTCCTCAAGACCAAGCTCCTGACGCAGGGCGGAGCGCATCCGAGCCCGATCTCCGCGCAAGGTGGAACGGGCCTTCTCCTCGATGGACTCCGGCACGCCGAAGCACTCCCGGACAAGCCTCACAAACGCCCGTCTTTCCACTGGAGTGAGGCACCTGGCTGCTAGGCATACATGCCGAAACTCTTCTCTGGTGATCGCGCGTTGGAGAGGGGACCACGCCCGCGTGTCGACCCGGACCTCGACGAAGGCCTGGACTTCCTGCGGCAAGTCCGACTCGTTCTGGGGCAGCACCTTCCGAAGGGCATGTCGCAACTCCCACACAGCTGCTTGGTGTGCCCACGAGAAAACGAGGGCGGAGCGATTCCTGGCCCTGGAGGGGTCGAAGCAGCTGCGGCTACCCGCAACGCAAAGAAACGTCTGCTGAATTAGGTCATCGACGTCCGGACCACTCATGCCGCATTCCAGAGCCACCGACGTCGCCGCCCGAGTGAGTGTGAGGACATCGCCCACCTGGGTCTCCAGGGAAAACAAGGGTGCCTGGCTTGCGTTGAAGGTGACCCAATCGAGACGGCCTTGGGGGCAGGAGTTTTCGTTACGCTCCGCAGAATTGTCCATGAGTGTACGGACCGGTAGCAAGAGAGGTGATTGAGGGCATGCGCCGGACGCAACCTGCGCCCGGTCTCGCTATTGCGGCACCGCACTAGGGCGCCGTCACCTCGATCTACGGTGGCTTTCGAGGCCCATACCAGGGAATCTAAATTCCGGTACTGCCGGACTCCGGGAAAGGCCTGAGGTTTGCCGCCTTGCAGGCTACTCACCTCAGCGGGTCGATCCGCACAGATGGCTGGCCGGCTGGCCGCCGCCTGCGGTGAGCATGTAGGCACTCGCGCTCCGCGACCCTGCGGGACCACGCAACTACCGCCGGACCACGTGACCGTCCAGGTTCAGTCCAGAACTTGGCGCGGCGTTGCCATGCTTGCGTGACCGTCTGCTGAATCAGCTCCTGGGTCTGGGCGAGCGCCATGCCCGACCATGGTGAAATCGCCCAGAAGGGTGCATGGGGAGAACAGGGGCTCCTGGCTCGCGTGGTAGTCGGCAGCGAACTCGGCGACGGGGGAGTCGAACTTCTTGCCCATGGGTACAGACCGGTGGCTGGGATGGTTCCTGGTGCGTGATCCAACCCAACGCCTGTGGCCGGCTCAGCGAGTAGCCGCCGCCCGGTGCGGCTTCTGAAGTGACCTACGCTCGCCGACGCGCGGATTATCAGCGACGCTTCCCACCGTACGCGGTGGCACTGCAGCCTCAGCTACCCGAAGGGAACGGGACCAAGCAAGCACGGCACTCGGCGGTCCGTGCCCTCCCGTCTGCCGCCCTCGCGTCCTTCAGCGAAGCAGCAACGAACCAACCGGCGCACGGTTGGGGCGAGCGCGTTGGTCCGAAAACCCAAAAAGCACGATGACCCCACCACTCGACTCTGGCACCATTCTGATCGAGGTGGGCTCCCTTCGACCGTCGGCGGCAGGCGTTCCCTCGATCGAAGCCGGCTCGGCGAAGCACAGCACGGGATCCACGAAGAGATGACGACAGGCAACGACCCGAAGGGCATGCGTCTTCCCCCCTACCTCCGGGGCACACAATTGGCCCGCAGGCACGGCTGCATCAGAATCCGGTTTCACACTGCGCGACCACCGAGCAGTACCGCCGCCAACCTATGCATCAGCCGAACGCCATCATGAACGATCCTCGTGGCTCTCTCTGGAGGCGGTGGGATCTCCACGTCCACACTCCATCGTCACTCACCCACAACTATGGAGCCGATTCCGAAACCACGTGGGAGCGCTTCATTGCTGCGCTGGAGGCGTTGCCGGCAGAGTTCTCTGTCATAGGCATCAACGACTACCTTTTTCTCGACGGCTACAGAAAGGTGCTTGAGTACAAGTCACGGGGTCGGCTGGCCAATATTGCGACATTCCTGCCTGTACTTGAGTTCCGCATAGACAAGTTTGGCGGCACCGACGGTCGACTCCGCCGAGTGAATCTCCATGTCGTCTTTTCCAACGAACTCACTAGCGACCAGATCGAGCAGCAGTTCCTAAATCAACTCCGCGCCAAGTATACGTTGTCACCGGGCCTGGACGGCGCAATGTGGAATGGAGTCATCACCCGCGACAGCCTTGCCGATCTTGGCACCAAGATCATCGAAAGCGTGCCACGAGAAAAGCGTGCAGAATACGGATCGCCTCTGATCGAGGGGTTCAACAACCTAAACCTAAGTATCGACACTATCTACACCGCCCTAGACTCTACATATCTGCTTGGGCGCTATGTCACCGCAGTAGGCAAGACAGAGTGGGCGAGCCTGAAGTGGAACGAC
>JADZDL010000011.1 GCA_020851075.1 Planctomycetota bacterium
AGATCTCGCTCGATGCACCAGATCTCGCGTCGTTGTTTGCGGTGCCACTGCGCGAACGCCTGCGCGTGCACGCGCTCGAGGCCGTCGAAGCCGCGCCGGCTTCGGGCAGCGCCGGCATCGTGGCTGTGATCGTCGTGCCGTGCAGCATGGGCACCCTCGCGCGCGTGGCGCACGGCTTCTCGAGCAACCTCGTCGAACGCGCTGCCGATGTGGCGATCAAGGAGGGCCGGCCGCTCATCGTTGTGCCGCGGGAGACGCCACTGTCCGTGCTGCATCTCGAGAACATGCTCAAGCTCGCGCGCCTCGGGGTGATCGTGCTGCCGGCGATGCCGGGGTTCTACCACCGCCCAACGACCGTCGCCGAACTCGTCGACTTCGTCGTGGGCAAGATCCTCGACCGGCTCGGCGTCGCGCACGAGCTCGTGGCCCGGTGGCAGACGCCGGCCCCGCAAACGCCGTGGCACGAGGGAGAAGAAACGTGACCGCGGGCACCACTCCGGGCGTGCGCGAGTTCGCGTCGCTCGTGAAGTTGTCGCATTCGGTGTTTGCACTGCCGTTTGCGCTGCTGTCGCTGCTCTGCGCGACTGCCGGTGCTCCTTCCTTCTCGCTGCTTGCGCTCGTCGTGCTCGCGGTCGTCGCTGCGCGCACTGCGGCGATGGCCTACAACCGCGTGGTCGACCGCGAGATCGATGCGAAGAACCCGCGCACGGCGGGGCGCGAGATCCCGCGCGGCGTCGTTCGCCCGGCGGCCGCGCTTCTGCTCGTGGCCGCCGCCGGAGCCATCTTCCTGCTCGCGTGCTGGTTGCTCGCCCCGATCTGTTTCTGGCTCGGTCTGCCGACGCTCGCGTGGTTGTTGCTCTACAGCCACCTGAAGCGCTTCTCGGCCCTGTGCCACTGGTGGCTCGGCATCGCGCTTGGGATCTCCCCGGTGGCGGCGTGGTTGGCGGCGGACGGTGCGTTTAGCGTGCGCACGTGGGCACCGGCGGTGCTCGGCATGGGAGTCGCCTTCTGGGTCGCGGGGTTTGACATCCTGTATTCGTGCCAGGACGAGGAGTTTGATCGGGCCAATGGCCTGCACTCGATTCCGGCGCGTTTCGGTGCGCGCGGCGCGATGTGGGTGAGCCGCGCCTTGCACCTCTTGGCGCTAGGCTGCTTTGCCTGGTTTGGCGCGATGGTTCCGCTGGGTTTTGTCTACCAGGCCGGCGTGGTGCTTTCCGCCGGACTGATGGTCTGGCAACATCGCCTGCTGCGGCCGGATGACTTGTCGCGCATCCAGACCGCGTTCTTCACCGCCAACGGTACGATTGCCATCGGCATGTTCGCCGCTGGCTGCATCGACCTCTACCTGTTCGCCTTGCCCCGCTGATGGCCGCTCCGCACCCCGAGGATGAACTTCTGCGTTTGCAGAAGCTCTGCAAGCAAGGCTTGCCGGCGGTGACCATCGTGACCGGCCCCAACGACTTCTTCCGGGCCGAGGCGATGGAACTGCTGCTCGCGGCCGTACCGCCGGAGGTCGAACTGCGTCGCATCGATGCCGTCGACGAGCGCGGTGGTGGTGGTGGTGGTGGTGCGGACGACGACGCTGACACCGACGAGGGGGACGAAGACGGCGACGCCACCGCCGATTCGGATGCTGGCCTCGCCCAGTGCCAGGAACTCACGGATCTGCGCGGCGGTGGCCTGTTTGCGCGCAGCACGTTCGTCTGCATCCGCCGCGGCAAGAACTGGTGGGATCGTTATGTGCTGACGCTCGCGGCGCAGATCCCGAAGTTTGGCAAAGGCTGCGGTCTGTTGCTCGAAGCGACCAAACTCGACAAGCGCAAGAAGGTCGCCGCGCAGCTCGTGAAGTCGCTCACCGAGTCCGGGGCACTGTTTGAGTTCCGCGATCTCTACGAGACGCCGTTTGATCGTTCGCGCAGCCCTGCCGAAGGGGAACTCGCCAAGTGGGTCGCCCGCCGCAGTGGCAAGCTCGGGGTCGCCTTGGCCCCGGAAGCCGCGTGGCTGATCGTCGCCCAGGTCGGCAGGTCGCTGCCCGAATTGGCGGCCGAACTCGGGCGCCTGCGCGACCAGCTCGGCGCCGATCCGCAGCGCAAGCCGCTCCAGCCAGACGACCTTCATGGCCGCCTCACGTGCAGTTTTGAATCGACGCCCTTCGAACTCGCGGAAGCCGTGTTGTCGAACGACCGGCAGCGCGCCATGCGTTCGGTGCGCGCGATGTTTGACCGCGGCGTGCGCGGCAAGGACGGCAAGCAGGACACCGGCGGCGTGTTTCCGTTTGCGACGAGTTGGTTGTGGCGGTCGCTCGCGAAAACCTACGAAGGGCGGCAGATGCTCGATCGGGGCATGAGCCCACGCGATATCGCGACGAAGCTCGGGGTGTTCCAGTTCGCGGAGCGATTCCACGAGCAGGTGCAGAAGAACAGCCTCGCCAAACTGCGCCGCGGTCTGCTGGGACTGCACCATTGCGCGCGGCAACTGCGTCTTACCGGCGAAGAACCGGATCTGTTGTTGGAAGGGTTCCTCGAGCAGTGGTTCCTCGGCAGGCCCGTCCCGCGCGCGGAGGATCTCGAACTGTGATCAAGAAGTTGCCTACTGCCGTCATCAACCAGATCGCCGCTGGCGAAGTGGTGGAACGGCCTTACTCCGTCGTCAAGGAACTCGTCGAGAACTCGCTCGATGCGGGGGCGCGCCGCATTCGCATCGAGGTGCGCAACGGTGGTGCGGATGCGATCCGCATTCTCGACGACGGCGATGGGTTTCTGCCCGAAGACCTGCCGCTCGCGTTTGCGAGCCATGCAACGAGCAAGTTGTCGTCCGTGGCCGATCTCGACCACATCGGCAGTCTCGGGTTTCGCGGCGAAGCGCTCGCGTCGATCGGGGCGGTGTCGCGGGCGCGCATCCGCAGTCGCCGTCACGGCGCCATGGAAGGCTGGGAAGTCACCTGCGATGGTGGCGTCGAAGTGCCGCCGATGCCGTGCGGGTGTCCCGAAGGCAC
Source organism: Planctomycetota bacterium (assembly GCA_020851075.1). Taxonomy (GTDB): domain Bacteria; phylum Planctomycetota; class UBA1135; order UBA1135; family UBA2386; genus JADZDL01. The sequence continues at coordinate 2,996 of JADZDL010000011.1, forward strand.
GCAGATCGACATTCGCGATCTGTTCTACAACGTGCCGGCGCGGCGCCGTTTCCTGAAGTCGGCGGGGGCGGAGCGCGCGCGCATCCAGGAGCTCATCGCCGAGTTGTCCTTGGCCCGCCTCGACGTCGATTTCACGTTGGTTGCCGACGACCGCGAGCTGCTGCGCCTGCCGGCCGGGGACACGTTGACCGCGCGCTTCTGCCGCTGCTTTGGCGAAGAACTCGGGCGCGGTCTCCTGCCAGTGCAGCGCGCCTTCTCAGGGTTGCAGGTGGAAGGGCTCGTCGCCGAACCCGACCTCGCGCGCCGCGACAGCAAACTCGAACTCTGCTACGTGAATGGCCGCCTCGCGCGCGAGACGAGTGCCGTGCATGCGGTGCGCCAGGCTTACCGCGAGTACCTCATGGGCGGGCGTTTTCCCGTCTACATGCTGCACGTCGTGCTGCCGCCCGATCAGGTCGATGTGAACATCCACCCGCGCAAGGCCGAAGTGCGCTTCGTCGAGTCGCGCAAGGTGGCCGGTTGCATGCACGAGACCGTGCGCGCGGCGCTGCAGGGCCGCGGGTTTGCCACCTCCGGCGGTGGCGTCATCGTCGGCGCGGACCTGCCGCGCGCGAAGTCAGGGTTCCCCGATCTGCCGCCAAGCTTGTTCGGGGATCCGCGTTTGCCCGAGCCCTATGCCAGGACCACGGAGCCGGTGCCCGTGCATGTGCGCGAGATTGCCGCTTCCAGCCGCAGCGCGCCGTTGGCGGCCGCTGGCGCGGCAGAATCCGAGGTGGTGCCCGAGCCGGTTTCCGCACCGATTTCCGCTGGCGCTCCGGCGGGTTCCGAACCCGCCGCGCGAGAGAACCCGTTCCAACGCGTCTCGGGCCGCTACCTGCAGGTCATGGACCTCTACCTGTTGCTCGAAGGCCCCGACGGTCTGCTCGTGGTGGACCAGCACGCACTGCATGAGCGCGTTGTCTACGAACGCCTGCGCAACCAGCATGATGCGCGCGCCGTGCAGATCCAGCGTCTGCTCGTGCCAACCGTCGTCGAGGTGACGCCCTCCGAGCAGGCCTGGGTCGTGAACGTGCGCGACGAGCTGGCCGCCGAAGGTCTGCTCGTCGATGCGTTCGGGCCGTCGTCGATCGCCGTGCACGGGGTGCCCGCGGTGTTGTCGCGGCTCGACCCGAAGAAGCTCGTGCGCTTGCTGCTCGGTTCGGACCAGGAGGATGGTCGCCGTCTCGTGCGCGACCAGATCGCCGAGAAGTTCCACTCGATGGCGTGCCGATCGGCGGTCATGAGCGGCGACAAGCTCACGGATGCCGAGATCCAGGCGTTGCTCGAAGCCGCCGCCAAGCTCGAACATCCGCACAACTGTCCGCACGGGCGGCCGACGGTGCTCACGTTCGGGGCCTTCGAACTCGAACGCTACTTCCGCCGTCGCTGCTAGTCTGGTGCGCCAACGATCTGGGGCCGTCGGCGTGACTGCCGCCCGGGGGCCCCTCCACGTGCGGCCAGACTACTTGGGCCGGTCGAAGTCCTCGGCGCGCAGCTCCGGGCGCAAGGACAACGTCGTGATCAGGGCCGTCGTCTGCAGGCGCATGCGACCATCGTCGCCGCGTTGCAGGTGGTAGAGCTTGCGCGGCACGAGGAAACCGTCCTGCTCCTGCAGGTCGAGAATGCGCACGAGCTCCGTACGCGTGGGGTCGAGGCTGCCGTCCGCTTTGCGCGGTGTGGTCTCGACCGCGAGCAGCTGGCCAGTCGCCTTGGTGACGAAGACCTTGGCATGCACGGGCACGTCTTCGCCGGCTTGTTGCAGCAGCGGGAAACCCGGCAGGTCGCCTTCGACCACTTCGCACGCCACGGGTTTTTCGCGGCCGAGTTGCAGTGGCTCGTCGCGCACGACGGAAGGGGCAGAGAGCGCGCGGAGCACGACGCCAGGCTCCAGGAAGCGCACTAGCTGGCGCGCGCTGTTGGTGTCGCGTTCGCAGGCGGCGCGGTCCTGGGGCTGGTCCTCGGTGAGG
>JADZDL010000012.1 GCA_020851075.1 Planctomycetota bacterium
TAGCTTCAGCCGTGCCGGGCATGGCTCCGCGTTGGCAGGATCCTGCTGCCACCGCCGAGCAGGATCCCGCTGCCACCGCCGAGATCGAACGGTTGCGCGGCCAGTTGGATCAGCCTGGCCCCGACGGGCGTGACGCGCGCGAACGCGCGATTGCGCGCCTGTTGGCCATGCCGTGGCCCAGTGCACACCGCCCGTTGCAGGAGATTCTAGTTCGCTCGGCGGACCCGGATGCCGTGCGCGCCTCGATTCTCGGCGCGTTGCGGAGTCATTGGCTCATGGCGCCCGCCAGCCAATTTGGTGGCGCCACCGTGCCGGTGCGCGCCGAGATCCTGAGTGGGTATGTCGCCGCCCTCGCGCGTTTCTGGTCGGCTGCCGCGTGCAACGTTGCCCCCAGTACCCAGCTGCCAGTCGGGAACGAAGGCGCGCTCGCGCGCCTGGCGCTGCAGGAAATCAATGCCCGCGAGTTTGAAGATGCGGTGCGCACGCTGTGGCCGCTCACCGACGTGGCGACCAAAGAAGGGCTGTTGCGCTGCATTGCCGATTTGCAGCAGCTCTACCTGGCGCCGCTGCTCGCGGAGTTTCTCGAGGATCTAGACCCCGCAGTTCGCGCGGCAGCCCGGGCGTCGCTTCGGCTGCTCACGTTCCACGAGTCGGAGTTCACGACCAAGGAGCTGTTTGCCGATTGGCTCCTGCGCAATCCTTCCGTTCGCTACGTCGATCTCGCCGAACGCGCCGCTCGTGAAGCCGAAGCTCGCACGGAACGCGCGCGCCAGGTGCAGATGCAGGACAGCATCGACCGGGCCAGCGAGTTTGTGCGGGCGATGACCTCGCGCAAGCCGGGCATCGATTGGGCCGCGATCCAGACCCGCATGCTCGTGGATAGCGACAAGGTGCTCGGTGCCTGCCTCGCCGTGCTGGCGGAGTCGCTAGCTGCGGGTCTGCCCGCGGACGATTCTGCGCAGGCTCGACAGGCCTTCTGCCGCGCGCTGTTGCAGCGCTGGCGTGTGCTCGCCGCGGACCAGATTTCGCTGCGTTCGAAGTTGCTCGAAGTCGTGGCCTACACGGTGCGCGTGGAAGACGCCGAGCTGGCGCCAGAGGTCATCGCGGTCCTGCTCTCGCAGCTGGAGGCGACCTCAGCCGAGGAACAGATGGCGGCACTGCGCGGGCTGCGGCGGTTTCCGACCGTGGATACCCGTAGCCGCGTCGTTCGCATGGCGAGGGCCCTGTTGCCGCTCGGGCAGGCTGTCCGGCCGCAGCTGGAAGTCGCGGTGAGCACCCTGGGCGCGCGCACGCAGCCTCGCTGGTATGCCCCGGCGGAGGTGGATGTCGACAAGGCCGAGTGGCTGGCGCTCGTGCGGAGTCTCTGCACCGATGCGCGTTGGCAGGACCTGCGCGAGGCCGGGCTCAAACTCGCATTGACGCTCGACGCGCGCGACCAGCGCCTCAGCGAGAGCTTCTTCCTGCTGCTCGATTGTGCGAAGGATGCGACCCTCGAGAGCAAGTTCCGTTCGTCCTGCCTGATCCAGTTGCAAGGCTGGCGCGATATCCGGGCCAAGGAGTGGGCAGAGGCGATGTATCAGATGCTGGATGATCTAGCTCCCGAAATTCGCCAGGTCGCCGCCGAGTCCCTGTCGGTGCAGAAGGACGCGGTGGATGACCAGCGTACCGATCGCCTGATTCTGACGATCGCGAGCCTGCGCGACCACCTGCAAACGGAGACGAGCCCGAGCGTGCTGCGAGCCCTGGTCGACAGCATGCAGGTCTGTGGTCGCGAGCCGCAGATGCCGGAGCGAGCCATCGGCGCGCTCAACCGCGTGCTCGGCGAACTCGGCAATCCCGTGCCGCCCGAGCAGCAGTTCCGGCTGGAGCAGCTGCTCGGGGCACTGGCGACCATCGCGGGTGATTCGCGCGCCGATCGAGGCCAGTGGGTCGGGGCCTGTGGGTACCTCGAACAGCACGGCAAGCGCGACAGCCTCCGCCTCGTCCTGCAGAATCACAGCGCCGTCGATCTCGCCAAGGACGTCACCAGCACCGACCCCGGCCTCGCCGACCGTGCGCGTCAGGCGATGCATTGGCTGATCCGCACCGCGCTCATGAAGCCCCCGCGACCCGCGTGGTCGGCCAGCGACGAACTGCTGCGCGAAGCCCGCGACGTTCGCAACGCCTTCACGGCGCTTGAGAACGAGAAGGTGGACGCCACCTATCGCCTCGACGAAGCCAGGCACCGGTTGCTTCGCCTCGAAGTCGAGCTGGCCTGCGGCTCCTTCCAGGACGTCGTCCAGCGCACCACCGCCTGGTTGTCCGCGACGCCCATGCCCAACCCCAGCGGGGCCGCGCGAGTCACCTTCACCGCCGACGAACGCGACCGCATGCGCTGCCTCGCCGCCGAAGCCCAACTCGGTCTCGGCAAAGCCGACCTGGCCGCCCGCCTGCTCGCCGAGCGTGACCCCGAACTCGGTTCGGACGCCCGCCTGCTCGACCTCCAGGGCCGCATCGCCAAGGTCCTCTTCCAGACTGATCAGGCCAACGCGGTGGCGATGTTCGAACGCGTCTTCCGCGCCACGCCGCCCGACGACGCCCAATTCCGCGCCCGCCTCGTCGACTGGGCGAATGCCCGCACCCGCCACGACCCCGGTTCGCGTGCGGCGACCCTCGCCGAAATCGAGCGCCACGCCGCGCTCTTCGATGCACAAGACTGCCCGCCGGAACTCCGCAAGGCCTTCCAGGACCTGCGCGGCCAGCGCTAAGCACTTTGTCCGCCGCAGAATAGTGGGAACTTCCTTGTGGTTGGCGCGCGCGAGGCTATCTTCTCTCCCCACTCGACGCGGGGTGGAGCAGCCCGGTAGCTCGTCGGGCTCATAACCCGAAGGTCGAAGGTTCGAATCCTTCCCCCGCTACCACAA
>JADZDL010000013.1 GCA_020851075.1 Planctomycetota bacterium
ACCTCGGCGGCCGCCTGCACGAACTCCTGCGGCGCCGTGCCCATGCTGGCGCGGAACTTCCGGTAGGTCGCGATCAAATCGCGGTCCCCGGCGACGAAGCCCGAACGATAGCCCGTCATGCCGGAACGTTTGCTCAGCGAATGCACTGCAAGGCAACCCTTGCGACCAAACTGCAGCAGGCTCTTGGGCCGCGGCCCTTCGTAGTGCAGGTCCGCGTAACACTCGTCGCTCACGAGCACGAAGCCATATTCTTCGCGCACTTCGACCCAGCGGCGGAACAGCGCGTCCGGCAGGCAGAAACCGGTCGGGTTGTGCGGGTAGTTCAAGAACACGACCGACGCGCGCCGCAGCACCGCTTCGGGCAGAGCATCAGGATCCATCGCGTAGCCCGTGCTCAACGACAACGGCACGGCATACGTCCAGGCTTCGGCAAACAGCGCGCCGATCTCGTAGACCGGGTAGGCCGGCTCGCCATACAGCACGAGATCCTTGTCGCTCGGCACCTCGACGAACGTCATCGGCAGATGGAACAGCGTTTCCTTGCTGCCCATCGTCGCGAGCACCTCGGTGTCCGGATCGACCTTGACGTCGAAACGCCGCTGCAGGTAGCCCGCGATGGCCTTGCGCAGCTTCGGCGTTCCCGCCGTCGCCGGCTATTGACTCACGTCCGCCGTGCCCTCAAACATCGCGCGCTTCAGCAGCGCGGGGGTCGGCTCGCGCGGATCGCCCGTGCCAAAGTCGAACACGCGCACACCGCCGGCGGCGAGCTGCTGCTTCCACGCCGCGAGCTGCTCCATCGGATAGGTCTGCAACTGGCGAAGACGGTTGTTCACTTGCCTGCCTCCTTCGCCGCAGCGGGCTTCTTCGCCGCAGCTTCGAGCTTGGCGGCAAGTTCGTCGCGGACCTTCAGGATGAGCTTCTTCGTGGCTTCAATGCCCGCGTCCTCGGACAACTTGCTGCCCTCGTATTCGACGCCAACGAAACCGCGGTAGCCGTGCTTGATGACGACGATCTCGAGCATGCGGTGGTAGTCCGTGTGGATCTCCTCGCCCTTCTCGTCGAAGTCATGCGACTTGGCGCTGACGCCGCGCGCGAACGGCATGAGCTCGTCCGTGCCCTGGTACCGATCGTATTCTTCCTTGGCGCTGACCCGGAAGTTGCCGAAGTCGGGCAATGCCCCGCAACGTTTGTGCGCGGCGAGCTTCAACGTCTCGCTGAGCCACTTGCCACTCGACGACAGGCCACCGTGGTTCTCGACGATGACGTTGATGTCAAACTTGTCACCGTACTCACAGAGTTTGTGCAGGCCATCGGCGGCGAGCTTCTGCTGCTCCTCGTAGGAGCCCTTGCTCTGCGCATTCACGCGGATCGAATGGCAACCGAGCGCCTTGGCCGCTTCGACCCACTTGTGGTGGTTGCTGACGGCCGCGGCACGTGCGGTCGCATCCGGGTCACCGAGCGCGCCTTCTCCATCGCACATGATGAGCACGCTTTGCACGCCCTCATCCGCACAACGCTTCTTCAGCTCGGCCACGTACTTTGCGTCGCCCGCCTTGTCCTTCCAGAACACATTCACATACTCGACACCCGTAAAACCGAAGGCCTTGGCGCGCTTCGGGAAATCGAGGTTGTCGAGTTCCTTCGCAAACAGCGCCTTGTGCAGCGACCACTGCGCGAGGCTCAGCGGGAACAGCGGCTCCTTGGCCAGCCCCACCGCGGTCCCGGCAAACCGGCTGGCGAACGGGGCGGCAGCCAGGAATCTGGCCCCCACGGCAGCAGCTCCGAGGCCCAGGAACCAACGACGATCGAGTCCACGTGAGGAGACGTCCATGGCTTGCCATTGGAGGGTCCGCACCCCGCCGAGGCAACCCTCGCGGAGACGTTCCTCCCGCGCTATCCTCTCCGCCCCCGGACGGCCCCGTCCGTCCTGCTCCCTCCCGCTCACGAACCCAGAACTGCATTGTCATGGCGATCCGCGTCACTGAAGCCAAGAAGGGCATGGTCATCCGCTTCGAAAATGACCTCTACCAGATCACCAGATACGACCACCTCACGCCGGGCAACCTGCGCGCAATCCACCACCTGAACCTGAAGAACCTCAAGAACGGGCGCCAGAAGGAAGTCCGCATGAAGACGAGCGACCAGCTCGACCTCGTGTTCCTGGACTCGCGCGAGTCGCAGTATCTGTTCAAGGACACGCTCGGCTACACGTTCATGGACAACGAGAACTTCGAGCAGTTCGTGCTGAGCGCCGAAGTGATCGGCGATGCCATGCAGTACATCACCGACAACAGCAACGTCACGGTGGTGTTCTGCGAAAGCGAAGCCCTGACGGTGCAACTGCCGCCGGCGGTCGAACTCGAGATCACCGAAACCGAGGACGCCGCGCGCGGCGACACCGTGAGCAGCGTGCAAAAACCCGCCAAGTGCAGCACGGGCCTCGAGATCAAGGTGCCCGCCCACATCAAGAAGGGCGAGATCGTGCGCGTGAGCACGGACACCGGCGAGTTCATGGGCCGCGCCTAGTCCCTGGGCAGGCGCGGGTGACCGGCGGTTCTGCGGATCCGCCTCAGGCCAGGTCACCGTGCAGCCGATGAGACGGGGAACTCCCCGCCCTCGTGCCCCACAGCAGCCAGCCCACGGACGCAGCCCGCCAACAACGCGACCGACGTCGGTTGGCGCTGTTTTCGATCCTGCTGGCGACGTTCGCGCTCTACGCCCCGTCGCTCGCGAACGACTTCACGTGGGATGACCGGTTTGCCGCGATGGGCAGTGGCAGCAGCCGCCAGCCGCTGGTCGCCACGCTGCATCCGCTCGGCGACTACTTCGCGTCGACCTGGTGGCCCCAGCACGAGCCCCAGGGCCAGGCCTACCGGCCGCTCACGACGCTGTGGTTTGCGCTGCGCCACGCGGCCGTCGGCGATCACGCCCTCCTCGCGCACCTGCTCAACGTGCTGCTGCACACCCTCGCGACCGGGCTCGCGTTCGTGGTGATCCGTCGGCTCGGGGCCTCCTTTGCCGGTGCCGCCCTCGGCGCGCTGGTCTTTGGCCTGCACGCCGTGCACAGCGAAGCGGTGGCCAATCTGGTCGGCGGCGCCGAACTGTTGGCGCTCTCGTTTGGCCTGTCGGCGACGCTGGTCTTGCAGGGCAGCATGCGCACCCGCGGATGGCACACCGCGGTAGCGCTTTCCGGCGCCGCGGTGCTGCTGTTCCTCGCCGCGAGCAGCAAAGAAAGTGGCCTCGCGTGGATCGTGCTTTCGCCCCTTTGTGCGCTGGTGCCGCATTGGCACGCTGGCACTGCCACCGCCAGCACCCCCACCAGCCTGCTGCGCCGACGCACCACCCTCTTCGCCGGCATCTCGCTCGTCGTCGCTGCGACCTACCTTTCGCTGCGCGCCTCAGCGCTCCGCCTACATCCGCCGAGTCCCGAGGGCGTGGCGCTGCTCGACAATCCGCTCTACGACCTGCCCACCGCGGCCCGCGCCGCGAGCGCGCTGGTTGCATGGGGCTACGGTTTCGTGCTCTCGCTGCTGCCGTTCCGCCTATGCGTCGACCACGGCCCCGCGCAACTGCCGATCGTGACCTCGCACACGGATCCGTGGTTGCTCGCGAGCCTCGCCGCCGCCGGGCTCTTCGCGGCGCTCGCGTGGTTCGCCGTGCGCCATGCACGCCGGCAGCCGTTGCCGGCGCTCGCGATCGCGTGTTTCTTCCTGTTCAGCGCGCCCGTGAGCAACGTGGCGATGCCCGTGTTCATGCACTTCGCCGATCGCTCGTATACGACCCCGAGTCTCGGCCTCGGGCTCCTCGTCGCCTGGCTGGTGAGCCGCACGAAGAAGGGAACGACTGCGGCGAAGGTGCTCACGACCATGCTCGCGGCGTGGTTGCTCGCTTCGGTATGCACAGCGTGGCCCCGCAACTTCGTATTCCGCGACGATGCCACGCTGATCCTCACCGAAGTCGAGAACTCGCCGCGGTCGGCGCGCCTGCAACTGTGCGCTGGGGTATTCCTTGGCAACCGCGGCGACACCAAGGCGGCGCAGCTGCACTTCGAACGCGCTGCGGAGCTCGCCCCTGAGCTTCCGCAGCCGTGGTTGGAGCTGGCCGAACTCGCGCTGCGCAAACACCAGTTCGCCGAAGCCGCCGCGGCACTAGCCCACGCGCGCGCGGCCAACCCGCGGGAAGTCGCTCGCTATCGGGCACGCATCGACACCGCGCAGTCGAAACTGCTAGGCGCTGGCTCAGCATCGCCCCGCTAGCTGCTCGAGCAATCCGCGTCCGTGAGGTCCGAGTGCTCGCTGGCCGACCGCCCTCACTTCTTCTGCAGTTCCTCGTCGAGTAACTTGATCAGTGCTTCCCGGTCGTAGGTGTATGGCTGACTGGCATTCAGCTGCACGACACGGGCCACCGCCGCACGAATCGTCAGTTCGGCTTCGCGCTGGTTGGGCACGACCATGTAACGACGCTTCGGCGAAGTGTCGGTCAGCGCCTGCAGGAACGCCGCCGCCACTTCGTCGGGCTCCTTGTACTGCCCACGATCGGTCGGTTGGGTCAGCAGCCGGTCCAACTGCTTCTGGTAGCGAGAGCCTTCGCCACCGTAACCACCCTTGGCGAGCCGTTCGCGCATGTTCGTCATGATCTCGGAGCGGTAGTTGCCGGGCTCGACCACCCCCACGTGCACGCCGAACGGCTGCATTTCGAGCGCCAGCGTGTCGGTAAACGCCTCCACCGCGTGCTTGCTCATCGTGTAGGGGCCGCCCATGGCCCACGTGACGATGCCCGAGATCGAGCCCGTGGTCATGACGCGTCCCTTGCTGGCGATCAGCAGCGGCGCAAACGCCTTGGTCAGCCGGTACGGGCCATACACGTTGGCATCGAACTGGAACGCGAGATCCTTCTCCGACACCTCGATCAACGGCGCGAGCACTGCGACGCCAGCATTGTTGATCAGGCCATAGAGGCCGCGACCACCTTCCTGCACGGTCTTCACCGCCGCGTCGATCTGCTCCTGGCTGGTGACATCGAGGCGCAGCGCCTGCACGTTCGGAATCGCGGCGAGCGCCTTCAGATCGTCGTCCTTGCGCGCGGTCGCGTAGACATAGAACCCGTTCTGTGCGAGCAATTCCGCGGTTTTGCGGCCGATCCCAGAACTGGCCCCGGTGACGAGAACGGCGCGTTGCGCCTTGGGCTCGGCCGGTGCGGCCTGGCCGCGCAAACCCAACGAGACGGCGGTGACGGCCAGCAACGTGATGGTGAAGAACTTCATGAGGTCACGAGCAACGGTGGGCAAGGTCGTGCGGCGCGCCAGACGAGCCCTCGCCACGATGCGCGAAGGTGTGGGGCGAGGCGGCGCGCAGGGCGCGGGCATGTTCGGCAGGAGGATCGTCGGTGAGCAGCTCGCCAGGCAGAAGGTAGCGGTAGAGCTCGCCGTAGTGGCGCACTTCGGTCGGGCCGACGCGGCGCATGAGATGCCACGGGCGCAATTCGCGCGGGTGATGAAGGCCCATGGCGCCCAGCAGGTCGGAGAAGCTGGCGAGGGACTCCCGGTGGAAGGAGGTTACCCGTTTGCGCTTCTCGGTGACGACGAGTCCGGCTTCGAGGTGAGGGTCCTGGGTCGCCACGCCGGTCGGGCATACGTTCGAATTGCATCGCAGCGCCTGAATGCACCCTAGGGCGAGCATCATGGCGCGCGCCGAATAGACCATGTCGGCACCGAGCATAAGCGCTTTGACCATGCCAAAACCAGTGCTGATACGGCCCGAGCCGATGATGCGGATGCGGTCGCGCAGCGAGAAGCCGACCAGTGCGTTGTGCACGAAGATGATTGCATCGGCGGCCGGCGATCCGACCCGATCGGTGAACTCCACCGGTGCGGCACCGGTGCCCCCTTCACCACCATCGATCGCGAGGAAGTCCGGTGTGATGCCGGTCTCCTGCATGGCCTTGCACAGGGCGAAGAACTCGCGGCGTTTGCCAAGGCAGAGTTTCAAGCCGATGGGCTTGCCGCCGGACAGGTCGCGCAGCCGAGCGACGAATTGCATCATCTCGATGGGCGTCGAGAACGCGCCGTGCGCGGGCGGCGACACCACATCCTGCCCGAGCGGCACATTGCGGATCGCGGCGATCTCGGGTGTCACCTTACGCGCGGGCAGGATGCCGCCGTGGCCGGGTTTGGCACCTTGCGAGAGCTTGATCTCGATCATCTTCACCTCGGGGCGCTGCGCGTTCTGCGCAAACAGCTCGGGGTCGAAGTCACCGCTCATGGTGCGGCACCCGAAATAGCCGGTGCCGATCTGCCAGATGAGGTCGCCGCCATTCGCCAGATGATGCGGTGAGAGGCCGCCTTCGCCCGTATTGTGTGCGAAGTCGCCGTCCTTGGCGCCGCCGTTCAGCGCACGGATCGCGTTGCCGCTCAACGCCCCGTAGCTCATCGCCGAGATGTTCAGGATGCTGGCGCTGTACGGCTTCTTGCAGTCCGGGCCGCCGACGGTGACGCGCAGGTCGCGCCGATCGACGTGCACGGGAGCAAGCGAGTGGTTCAGCCATTCGTAGCCGTTCGCGTAGACATCGAGGCGCGTGCCAAACGGCATCGTGTCGAGCACGCCCTTGGCGCGCTGGTAGACCAGCGAGCGTTCGTCGCGACTGAACGGGCGACCATCGGTGTTGGACTCGACGAAGTACTGGTTGATCTCGGGTCGGATGGCTTCGAGCCAGTAGCGAAAACGTCCGAGTAGCGGGAAGTTCCGTCGGATGCTGTGGGCCTTCTGGAAGTAGTCGCGATACCCGGCCGCGAGCAGCGGCAGCAGCACGACGAGCGACCATAGGGCTGGTGGCCAGAACCATGCCGAAACGGCGAGGCAGGCCAGCAACGCACAGGAGCAGAACAGGAATTGGCGGCGCATGGTCGATGGGAAGGGCGAGTCCATCCAGGCATCGACACCTTGGCCCGGGGTTCTTTGCGGAAACCGCGGCCAGGACCGCCGTCCCTGACACGGCGCCAACCAACTGCGACTGCAGGGAACTCGCTAGTGGCCGTACGCCAACGCGAGCCCCGCACCGCATTCACCGGATGACGAACGCGTCGTCGAAGTCGAGGTCATGGAAGACCTCCGACGTCACCACCTCCGGCCGAAGCACCGTCCACGATCTCGGCCGCACGATCTCGGTGGTGAACTGGCCCTGGTACCAGTGATAGACAAAGCACGTGGGTTCGCCTGCAACGCGGTGGACCGCCAGAATCAGGTCACGCCACCAATTGCCGGCCTCCTCCACGCGCTTCGCGAACTCTGGCCCCAGCTGGCTGTCAGGCGTTCGTCGGTTGCTTCGCAGGGCCGAGCGAGTGGGCCCCAGCGTCTCCCGGTTGGCAGGTTCGACCCAGAGCCAGCGCCCGATATCACACGGCGCCTCCGACTCGTCCACGAGCGGCCCCTCGATCGGGCAGACCATCGCCGACATGTCGAACATCGCCGCGCGAACAACACCCTTCTTGAGGGACGCCCGAACCCCGACCAAGAATGCGCCTGTCATGGCTGTGTGGCACGAACAACGGTAGATACGAAGCAACGTGAGTTGACCGTCACGCGCCCTTCTACTTCACATCCCAGAGCTTCCGCCAGCCTTCAGCCTAGCAACCGCCGCAGCACCTCGGCGCGGCCCAAACCATGCTCGCGGCACAGCCGCCGCACTTCGTCATCTTCGGGCCGCGCCGCAAGCGCCCCACTCGGCAACCGCGCGACCTTCCAGAGCACCGCACCGAGCGAGCTGTCCCGCGTCTCCTGCCACCGTTCGAGCACGCTGCGCTGCACACGCTGCCGCCGCACGCCGAGCGAAGACGATTCTTCGAGCAGCAGGTCCGTCAGCGCCGCCGCGCGCACCGCATCGGCGAGCACCGTGATGAGGAACCCGGGCCGCCCCTTCTTCATCTGCACCGCGGTCGCGAACGCATCGACGGCGCCGCGCTGCAGCAGTTCGTCGAGCAGCCAGCCGACCTGTTCGCCAGTCGCCGTGTCGAGCTGGCATTGCAGTTCAACGAGCTCGGTGGGCGACGTTGCGTCGCGGGCGGTGCCGACCGTGAGCCGCAGCAGGTTGGGCACGTCGGCATCATCGCGCGTGCCCGCCCCGTAGCCGATCGACTCGGCCGTGTAGCTCACGACCGCGTCAAACTCGTGCACGAGCGTGCGCAGCAGTGCCGCGCCGGTCGGCGTCGTACGTTCGCCCTTGAGCCCGCCGGCGCGAACGGGAATGCCGCGCAGCAGTGCCGCGGTCGCCGGTGCTGGCACCGGCAGGATGCCGTGGGCCGCGCGCACGGTACCGGAGCCCACCGCGAGGCCGTTGCAGTAGATGCGTTCGACCCCGAGCAGGTGCGTGCCGAGGCAGGCGCAGACGACGTCGACGATGGTGTCCTCGGCGCCGACTTCGTGGAAGTGCACTTCGTCGATCGAGACACCGTGCGCCGCCGCTTCGACTTCGCCGATCGCCCGGTAGACCGCGAGGCACTGCGCACGCACGGCGGCGGGCAGTTCGGCCTGGGCGACGATCGCCTCGATCTCCCGCAGACCCCGATGGCTGTGGCCATGGGCGGCGGGGGTCGTGATGAGCGCGTGCGAGGCGCTTCTGCCCTCGGGCACGAACGCGAACGGTGCGGCATCGGCAGGAACGCCACCAACCTCGACCCGGAAGTGCGTGCCGGCGAGGCTCGCCCGCAGCACCTTCTCGCTGTGGATGGAGACCCCGGGCAGGGCCAAGGAGTCCACAGCCGCCCGCAATGGCGCCAGCGGAACGCCGGCGTCGAGCAGGGCGCCAACCCACATATCACCGGCCACACCGGACCAGGCATCGAGAATCGCAATACGCATGAACTTGGAACGGGCTTTGCTGACCTGGAAACCGCCGACCGCGGTTTTGGGTCAACCCCACGACCGCAGGCGGGCAAGATACGCTGCTTTCTGCCATACTACGGCCTTTTCCCAGTGGTTGTGGCCACTGGTTGCCACTCTTCCATGTTCGCCAACTCCCGTCCCCATGCACGAGCCGCACACCGCCTGCGCGCTGCCGCTCGCTGGACGGGCTTGCTGTCGGCCGTGCTGGTGTGCGGTTCCGCGCACGCGCAGGCGGATGGAGAGACCGTTTCCCGCCTCATCGCCGAGGATGCGGCGCACCAACTGCAGCATCCCGATCCCGTGGTGCGAGGGGAAGCGGCGCTCATCGTCGCGGCGAGCCGGAACCCGCAGTTCCAGACGGCGCTGCTCGCGGTAGCGAAGGACAGCGACGAAGCGGCCCAACTGCGCGGCATCCTGGCCCTTGGCCTGCACGCGAGCCCCGGCCTGGCCAGCGTGCTCGGGGACCTGCTCGGCGATCCAGCGACGCGCACCAAGGCCCCCGGCATCGCGGCGGCGTTCGCACTCGGCTCGTTGCCTCCCGACAACGCCCCGACCGTCGTGAACCAGCTGCTCACGAGCTTCCTGCAGTCGAGCCTGAAGCGGCAGCGCGACGTCATGTTGGCGCTGCTGCGCGGCATGCACCGGCACGAACAGAGCCTGCAGTTGACGCCGCTGCACCGCCTCTACGAAGAAGAGGCCAACCGCGACCCCGAAGTGCGCGCCGCCCTGCTCCTGGTGCTGCTGCCGATCGACCCCACGTTCGATGCCACAGCGCTGCGGAGGATCCTCGAACGCGGCAGTGACGCCGAACGCAGCACGGTCGTAGCCTACCTGGCCCAGAACCCGAGTCCCGCGGAGAACGAGCTGCTGCCGACGTTCGAGCGCCTCGCGGTGCAGTCGAATCACCCGAGGTTGCGCGCCGATGCGCTGGCCATGCTGACGCGCCTGCGCCACCTGCCAGCCCTCGAAATCGCCGCCAAAGCGCTGCGTTCGAAGGACCCGGTCGAAGTTGCCCAGGGCATGCGTTCGGCGCTCGTCATCGGCGGCAGCGCCATGCGGCGGGCACTTGAGCGCCACCTCTGCGAAGAGAAGGACGCCGACCTGCAGGCGGCGATGCTGCGGGCGTGGTGCGCGCCGCCGTCGATCGAACTGGCCGACCTCTGTGCGCGCCTGGCCACCGACCGCCAGAAGCCGGCGACCCTGCGCGAAGCCGCCGCGCTCACGCTCATGCGTTCGGACGCCGCGCGGGCCGCCCCGCTCGTGCGCGACCTGTTCCGCGAAACCGACCACCCCGAGATGCTTGGCGAGCTCGCCGCCGCCGTGATGCGCTGCGAAGGTGGCGCGGCCCAGTTGGGGCGCCTGCTGCAAGGCTCCACCGACCTGCGGCTGCATCCCGCCCGCTGGCGGGCGCTGCTCTCCTCGGGGCACCCGGAGGCCATTCGCCAGCTGCTCGAACGGCTGCACGACCACAAACTCTCGCCCGGCGATCTCGGCCTCTCGCTGCGCTGCTGGCGGGAAGCGATGACCGACATCACGCCCGCCGCGCTGCAGTCGTTGCCGATCGATCTCGGCCCGCTGCGTGCGAAGCGCTGAGCCAGCGTTCGGTCACGCAGCGTTCCGCGATCCGTGCTTACGAATCAGCGCTGGGTCAGGACGTCGGCCACCGCACTCGCCAGCGCCGCAGCCATCGCCTGCGCGAAGTCCTCGGGGCCACTGCCGACGACCGGCGCCGTTGCCTCGACGTCGCGCCGCGCTTGCCCCGGGGCCAGCTGCACAAGGTGCACACGCGCGCGCGGCGCCTCGACGAGGTCGATCTCGAAGGCCGTGACGCGCAGTTCGGCGGTGCCAAGGTCGGGTCCGATCGGGCCCCGACGCGCGAGCAGCGCGGCTTCGACGAGTTCGCGCGGCGGCGCAATCCAGCTGTGCAGAGGGTCGAAGACGAGTTCGCGCGGGCCCGTGCGCACGGCGAACTCGCGGCCCAGATGCGGTGCTGCGGTGACGCGATAGACCGGACCGGCGACCCCTTCGGACACCGTACGGGTGGCGGCAGGGGCCGTGGTCGGCAACGGATCGAAGTAGCGCACGGCGGGTGCAGGCGGCGCCGACGAAATGCACGCGGCGAGGAACAGTCCCGCGAACACGGCACCACGCGCCCAGAACCGGCCAGCCACAGAGAACCGGCCAACAACGAATCGTCTCATCGCGAAGCTCCTGGCAGTGGCGACTTCGGCTGCGCCGACCGACCGTGCAGCAGCGAGCCGGGATCGTTCTCCAGCACCAACGCGAGGCGTTCGATCGCCGCCAGGGCCGAACGCAGATGGGCGAGTTCGGCGGGCAGTTCCGCGCCGACTTCGCCCCACCGGCTCGCGAACTCCGCCGTGCGATTCCCGGCCAGGCGCAGCGCCGTCATCGTGTCCGGCAGGCCCGCCGCCGCCAGCTGGGTGCGCAACTCGGCGACCAAGCCACGCAGATCGCCGATCGCATCCGCCACCGGCCCCTGATCGGGCCGCAGGCTCTGCGCCGTGTCGCGCACCGCCTCGACCGCGGTCGAAACCGCAGCCACGGTGCCGCGCCGGCGCACTTCGGCGAGTTCGGTCTCGACCCCGGCCAGCACCCGATCGAGGCGCGCTTTGAGGTCGGGCAGGTTGACCGCCTGCAGGTCGCTGCGCAGCAGTTCGATGAGTTCGCGCGACGAAGCGATGAGCGTCGGCAGGTCACGCAGCACTTCGCGCCCGGCGGCTTCGAGGCTCTTGGCGGTGCTCGCCACCGTGCGGAGCGTATTGGGCAACGCGGGGAACGGCAGCTGCTGCGGGCCGCTTGCCGCATCCGGGAAGAAGTCGACCTGCACGAAGGCCGTGCTCGTCACCCACGACATCACGACCTGCGCGCGCAGGTTGGTCCGCAGCGGATCCCCGGGTTCGGTCTGGTCGAGCGACAAGCCGAGGTCGCCGAGATAGTCGTCATAGAGCGACATGCGCACGGCGAGGTGTTTGCGGTCGGGACCGACGTCGATGTCCTCGACGACGCCGATGCGCACGCCGCGGAAGCGCACGGGCGAGCCTACCTCGAGGCCGGTGAGCGCTTCGTCGAAGTAGCAAAAGGCCGTGTGCTTGGGACGTTTCAGTTCGTGAACGCCGAGCATCGTGAAGCCGGTGAGCGAGAGACCGAGGCCCGCCAGCACGAACAGGCCGAGCTTCCACCGATTGGCAGGTGCCGTCATGCGCCGTGCCCCCCACGCGCGTTGGTCGCCTGACGGCGGAAGAAGCCTTGTACGCGCGCGTCGGCAGAACGTTCGGCCAGTTCGCGAGGAGCGCCGCGCGCGATGATCCCACCCGCGGCGCGATCGAGCATGATGCACTGGTCGGCGACATGCAGGATGCTCGGCAGTTCGTGCGTCACGAGCACGATGGTAACACCGAGATCGCGCGCTAAAAGCAGGATCACTTCGTCGAGGTCCGCCGAAGTCACCGGATCAAGCCCCGCCGACGGTTCATCGAAGAACAGGATCGGCGGGTCCAGAGCCAGCGCCCGGGCAATGCCCGCGCGTTTGCGCATGCCGCCCGACACTTCGGAAGGCAGGTGATGCGCAAACCGCTCGAGCCCGAGGATGCGCAGGCGCGCGAGTGCGACGGCGGCAACCGCATCGGCCGGCAGGCGCGTCCACTTCTGCAGCGGCAACATGACGTTCTGCAGCAGCGTCGAAGAGCCAAACAACGCCGACGACTGGAAGAGCACGCCAAATGCCGGCGGTTCCATCGCCCGCGCCGGCGGGCCGATGCCCGTGAAGTGCACGCGGCCCTGCAGGGGCGGTTGCAGCCCGATCAACGTTCGCAGCAGCGTCGATTTGCCGCAGCCCGAGCCACCGAGAATGGCAAACACCTCACCACGCTGCACGTCAAACGACAGCTCGTCGAGCAAGACCTCGTCGCCGTATCCGATCGCCACGTCGCGCACGCTGAGGACCCTGGCCACGTCACCAATCCAGCAAGGAAAAGACGTTGGTGAAGATCGCGTCGATGACGACGAGCGTGAACAACACCGAGACGACCGCCGAAGTGGTCGCATTGCCGACGCCAGCCGCGCCACCGCGCGTCGACAAGCCGCGCTGGCAGGCGACGAGGCCGGTCGCCACGGCGAACGCGACGCACTTGAGCAGGCCGGTGCCGATGTCCGCAAAGTCGAGCGCCCGCTGCAACGCCTGGATGTAGACGATACTCGGTTGCTCGAGGTAGACCACGGCGACGACGAGCCCACCGAGCACCCCGGCGAGGTCCGCGAGCAGCGTCAGGACGGGCACGACGAGCAGCAACGCGAGCACGCGCGGAAAGACCAGGAACCGCTGCGGATCCTGGCCGAGCGTGCGCAGCGCGTCGACTTCTTCATTGACGGTCATGGTGCCGAGTTCGGCGGCGTAACCAGCGCCCGAACGCCCCGCCACGAGGATCGCCGTCATCAGCGGCCCAAACTCGCGTACGACGGAAAGGCCCACCAGATTGGCAAGGAACGGATCGCCGCCAAACCGGTGCAACTGCATCGCGCCCTGCAGCCCGAGCACGGCCCCGACGAGGAAGTTGATGAGGGCTACGATCGGCATGCCGTCCGCACCCGCGCGTTCGACGAGTCGCCCGAGGTCGCTCAGGTGCACGGAACGCGGCCGCCGGATCGCCTGCACGAGGCCGTGCACGAGGTCGCCCGTAAACGCGAGAATCGCGCGTGTGCTCTGCCCGGCGTCGTGCGCAAAATTGCCGACGTCATTCAAGAGGCCCGGCTGCTGCGGGGCCGGCCGCTCGCAGTCGCTGCGATCCGTGCAGGCATACAGGTCGAGCAGCCGCGCGGTGTCGCGACTGGCGCCGAGGAACCGCAGCGCACCGCCCTGTTCGCCATGCTGGCGCGCAATGGCGTGTAGCAGGGCCGCTGCCCCACCATCGAGCCGTTCCACGCCCGACAGGTCGAGTTCGACCATGCCCCGGCGATCCTTGCCCTGCAACTCGCGGTGCAGTTCGGACCACAGCAGCGACCCTTCCGCCAACAAAACGGAACCGCGCAGGCGCAGGTGTGGTACCCCGTCCTGGCCGGCCGCCAGCTCCAGCGAGAAGGCCTTGTCGGTCATGCCGCGGGGGCCGGATCAGCCCTTCTTGCCTTTGGGCTTGCTCTTCGGCTTCTCCGCCGGCTTCTTGCCCTTGTTCGCCGTCGCCGCGGGCACCGGAGCGGGCGCCACCACCGGCGCTTTGGGTGCTGGCGTGGTCACGACCGGACTCGCTGGCGCGGCATTCGCTGCCACAGCCGTCGCCACACTCGCCACCGTTTCGCTGCGAACCTTCGCAACTTCGGCAGGCGCGGCCGGCCTTGGTGTCGCAACCGCACTCGCGGTCGCCGTCGCGGGAACGGCCAACGCGCGCGGCGCACCGATGGTCGCCAGCGCCTTGATCACGAGGTTGGCGTCGATGGCCGCGGGCCGGTTCGCAGCCGCGCGCACGAGGTCGTTCGTCGAGATGATGCCGACCAGCATGCCGCGCGCATCGACGACGGGCGCCCGGTGCACCTGCGCTTGCTGCATGACGGCGAGCACGGCCTGCACGGTGTCTTCCGCGCGCACCGTGCGCACCGAACGCGCCATCGCCGCGGTCACCGGCAGTTCGAAGAGGGCTTTGCCCTGCGTGTAGGCGGCCATGCAGAGGTCGCGATCCGTCAACACGCCGATCAGCACTCCCGTGCTGTCGAGAACCGGGCAGAACCCACAATCCTGTTCCCACATGACGCGGGCGGCCGCGTCGAGTCGTTCGTGCAATCGCACGGCGCGCGGTTCGCGCGCCATCAGTTCCTTGGCTTGCATGGCCCGATCCTGCCGCAGAACGCCCGCTTCCGCGAGGGTTTTCCGGCCCGCAGTGCAAGCCCTGACGCAGCGGCAGGCCCGGGGACCAGAGTCAGGGTGACCAGAGTCAGGGGGACCGACTCAGGCCAGCCGCCGCAGGACTTCCTCGACGTCGCCCTTGCTGCCTAGGAAGAGCGGCGTGCGTTCGTGCAACTTCGTCGGCGTGATATCGAGGATACGCTGCTTGCCATCCGAGGCCGCACCACCGGCGCGCTCGCACAAGAACGCCAACGGCGCGTTCTCATAGAGCAGGCGCAGCTTGCCTTCGGGCTTCTTCACTTCGCCCGGATACATGTAGACGCCCCCCTTGAGCAGCGTGCGGTGGAAGTCGCCGACGAGCGCCCCCGCATACCGCGCAGCCCGCTTGCCGCAGGTGGTCTCCTGCTGGCGGAACGCGCGCACCATCGCCTGCGTCTTGCTGTCCCATTTCTTCTCGTTCGCTTCATTGATCGAATACGAACCTTCGCCTTCGGGAATGCGCAGATCCGGGTGCGTGAGGAAGAACGTGCCGATCGAACGATCGAGCGTGAACCCGTTCACGGGCCCACCGGCGCTGTAGACGAGCATCGTGCACGGGCCATAAAGCACGTAGCCGGCGGCCACGAGATCGCGCCCGGGCTGCAGGAAGTCACTGAGCTGCGGCTTGCCTTCGGCGCTCTTGCGGCGGTAGATGCCGAAGATCGTGCCCATCTGGCCGGCGACGTCGACGTTGCCCGAGCCGTCGAGCGGGTCGCAGCTGATCACGTACTTGCCAGCTTCGCAGCCCGGCAGCAGGTGCACGTCTTCCATCTCCTCGCTGGCGATGCCGCAGACCATCGGGATGTTCTCGAACACCTGGATGACCGTGTCGTTGCTGATCACGTCGAGCGCGCGCACGTTCTCGTCCTGCACGTTCGTGGTGCCCGTATACCCGAGCTTGCCGACGAAACCGGCGCGCATGATCTCGCTCGCGAGCATTCTCGCGGCGAGGCTGAAACGATTGAGCACGGTCGACAGGCCGCCGCTGGCATTGGCCTGGGCCTGGTCACGGAAGAACTGTTCGCTGAGGGTGAGGCGGTTCGGGATCATGGGCGACAATCGACAATGAGGAACGAAGAGGCGGCATTGGAGCGCGCGCGCACTCGGCTCACAACTTCGACAGGACCAATACGGGACGGTCGTTGCCGCGTACGAACAAGCGCCCGGTGCCAAGGTCGGCAGCCGGCACGAACAGCACGACCACGGTCGTCACGTCCACCTGCAGCAGCGGCGTATGCAGGCCCGGAGCGGCTTCGGCCTCGAGCCACTGTCCGGCGGACGCGGGCCACAGCACGTAACGACCACCGCGCGGCCCTGGGCCGAGATCGCGAGGCGCCTTCGGCGGCGGCGGCGGCTCGCCATGACCACGCCGCCAGTACAGACGGAAGCTGTCGCCGCCCGGCCGGCCGTTGTCGACGCCCGGCACGTCAAAACGGGCGACTTCCTGGAGATCCCGCTCGGCCGAGAAGCCACTGCCAAACCACCGCCCGCACGCATGCGGCAGCGACACATCGCTCGCAAACTGCACGGGGTTGTCGAGCACGAAGCGCACCCCTTCCGCATCGAGCCAGGCGCTGAGTTCTCCCGCTTGCAGCGCTCGCTGGCTGCGCGCATCGACGACGCCGTCGAGGTTGAGCACACGATGTTCGCGCTCGGTGCCACGCCGGAGCACCGCCGCCTCGAACGTCACGATGCCCGAATTGAAGCAGCCGATGCGTTCGCCGCGCGGCAGCACTTCGGCCAGGAACCGCCCGCCCATCTGCATTTCCTGCTGGCCACGCAACGGCTCCGGCTGCACACGACGGAAGTCGGCGAGTTGGGCCAGCGCAAACACCAGCAGCACGACGCGCAGACTGCCGAGCCGCAGCACCGCCACGGTCGCCAGCACGACGAGCGGTGCCGCATAGTAGTCGCGCGGATACCAGCGTACGCCCCAATGCAGCGCGACGATCGCGAACGAGCCCGCAAACAGCGCGAGCAGCGAACGCGACACGCCGCCGTTCCGACGTTCGACGGGCAACAGCGCAATGAGCAGCGCGGCCCAGCCCGGCGTTGCGAGGTCGCGCGCACCGAGCGCACTGGCGCACCCCACGACGAGCGCCGGCAAGGCGCGCAGCAGGTTGGGCCACCAGGGGCGCACGAGCGAGAACACCGCGAGACCGATGCCCATCGCCGACGCCATCGCAAACGGCCCGCCGAGCAGGACGGGGCGCAGAAACCACCAGTGCCGCGCCATGCTCTGCGCGGTAGACGGGTCGGTGGCAGCGAAGTTCGCATGCCACAACCACGCCATCGGGGCCGCCGAATCCGGCAGCCAACCACCGCCGAGGCAGCGGTAGAGCACGAGCATGATCGCGAGCAGCGCGAGCGGCCAGCGCAGGGCAAACAAGGGCCTTTGCCGATGGCGCCAGAGCGCCAGCGAGAAGACGATTGCAAACAGGTCCGTGCGCGCGAGCACGCAGAGGCCCGCAATCAGCCAGAAACGCCGTCCGGTGGCGTGCCGCGACTGCCAGAGCCAGACCAGCAGGAAGCACGCCAGCGCCGTTTCCTGGCCGTTCTGGCACTCGCGCACGAGCAGCGGATTGCCGAGCCAGCACAGGCTCACGCAGAGCGCGGCAACTCGATCGGTGCCGCGCAGCAACCACAACAGCGAGGCCCCGAAGTGCAAAACAAGCCCGAACCAAGGCGCCACGATCGGCAAGCACGCGGCCCCACCGACCCAGGCGAACGGCACCAGGAGCAGGCTCCAGAGGATCTGCACACCGCTCGTTGCGACCCCGTCGCTGACACTCGGCCCGTAACCCGCAGCGAGGTTGGCAGCCCACGCGAACTCGTAGAAGGCATCGTCGCGCAGGCGCTCGGTGAGGCCGGGCGTCGGACTCAAGCCGTGTGCGAGGCCAAACACCGCCGCCGCCACACTGGCAAACACGGCGAGCCGCTCCAGCCACGGCGATTGTGGGACGCGGTTCATGGCCCGAGCAGGAACGCTTTGCAGCGTTCTCCCAGGGGTTCATGGATGTTCCACGACAGGTCGTTGTGGCCGGCACCGGGCACCACCACGAGTTCCGCGGGTCCCGCGAACGCCGCGCGCAGGCGCTGGCCGAGTTCGAGCGGCACGATGTCATCGCGGTCGCCGTGCACGATGAGCACCGGGCAAGACACCTGCGGCGCCACGGACAGACTGTCGAAACGGTGCCGCAGCAGTAACCGCACGGGCAGCCACCAGAACCGCGCCTGCGCCGCCTCGACCATGGTCGTCGGTGGCGCGCGCAACAACAGTCGCCTGGCCTTGCCCGCAGCGGCCACGTGCACGGCGCAGAACGTGCCGAGCGAGCTGCCCGAGACGAGGAACGGCACGCCGAGCTCCTGCGCGCGGCGTAGGGCGTAGTCCGCCGCCGCGTCCGCCGTCGCCAGCAACGACTCGACCCCCGGCTGCCCCGGACTCAGGCCATAACCCGGGTACTCCGGGGACACGACCGCGACGCCGTAGGCGGCGAGTTCTTCGGCGCGCCGCGCGGCGCTGCTCAGCGTCTCCCCGTTGCCGACGAAGTGCACGAGCACGGCCGCTGGCCGCGCTGGCAGACACTCCACGGCGCGAACGGTAAGCACGCCCCCTGGTGCGCCTGGCAAGGCCACGGTCAGCGGGAACGTGCGCGCGCCATACGCGGCAACCGTCCGGTCACCGTGGCCGGCCCCGGCAAAGACGAGGCGGTCCTGCTGCAACCAGA
>JADZDL010000014.1 GCA_020851075.1 Planctomycetota bacterium
CGGTGTCGAGATGGCGCTGGCAACGGCTCAGGATCTGCATCAGCGCCGGATCCGCGAGTTCCATCGGATCGACGGCACCGACCGCGTGCAGGCGCAAACGGATGCGGCCTTCGAGCGTGGTCCCGCGCAGCAGCTGGAAACTGAACGCGCACTTGCCCGCGGCGCCGAGCACCTTGAACAGGCCTGCATCGACCTGGCCCAGGATCTTGAACACCGGCGAATTGCCGCCGAACTCCGCCAGCTGTTGGGTGCGCAGCACGCGCCCCATCGTCACGCGTGTGAGCACGAGCTCTTCGCCAGCGAGCAGGCGATCGATATTCGGGTCCTTGCGTTCGATCGACATCGTGACGAAGTCCGTGAAGATCGGACGACCCGTCGACGTGTAGCCATCAAACACCTGACGCGGCTCCGTCGGGCGACAGCCTTCCGCGTGCGAAGAGCCCGCAAAGTAGCTGTAGACGGCGCCTGGGCGCAGAGCCCGCTCATGCTCGCGCACTTCGCGAACGCGCTGCAGGATCTGCTCGGTGGCAGTGCCCGCCGCGTGGCGGATGTCGTTACCACCATCGAGCGGCACGCGCAGGTTGAGTTCGAGGTAACGCGGCATCGCGAGCGGATCGACCCCTTCGATGCGCAGCAGTTGCTGCGCCATCTCGGCCAGGGCCTCGGTGGCGATCATCGCGAGATGCGCCGAATCCCGGCGACGTTCGGGGCGTTCGTTGCGATTGCGATCGTGCTGCGGGCGCTCGCGGCGGCCCTGGTTGCGCTCCTGGCCCTTCGGGCGGTCCTGGCGACCACGACGCTCTTCGCGCGGCCGATCCGAGCCCTCGCGCGAGCGATCTGGGCGCGGCCGGCGCTCAGGGCGCGGCCCGGCGTTGCCGGCAGCGCCTTCGGCCTTCGTTTCCCCCGCCGCAGCGGCGCCTTCGCCGCCTTCAGGGGATTCAGCACCGGCACTCTCGGAGCCTTCGGGGCCTTCAGAGCCCTCCGAGCCTTCGGCGCCTTCCGCACCAGGTCCCCCAGGACCGGCACCCTCACCACGGCGACGGCCACGGCGACGACGGCGGCGGCGACGGCGTTCGCCCTCACCTGGGCCTTGCCCGCCCCCCTCCGCACCCTCGCCCAACGGCCCAGAACCGGAAGGCTCCGAACCGGACGGCTCCGAACCAGATTCGGATGGGGCCCCGGATTCGGATGGGTTCAATGAGGCAGAGTGCTGCCGGGCAGCGCCCTCGGATGCCGCAGGCATCGGGGGCGTCGGAGGGGCGTCGTTCAAGGGCGCGGGGACGCGTGGTGTTTCGGACTCGTTCACAGGCCGTGCAACGATGCGCACCTTGCCCCGGGCAGACAAGGCTAGAACGCGCATTTCCCTTCTGGGGTCAAGCCTGCTTGAATCGCCACCATGCCTGGCATCCATGACTCGATCCTGTCCACCGTAGGCGGCACCCCCGTGGTCCGCCTCGCCCGCATCGGCCGCAACCTGCCCCAGGAACTGCTAGGCAAATGTGAGTTCATGAACCCCGGCGGCTCCGTGAAGGACCGCATCGGCGTTCGCATGCTGCTCGACGCCGAGAAGGCCGGGCGCATCAAGCCGGGCGACACCCTCATCGAACCGACGTCGGGCAACACGGGCATCGGCCTCGCGCTGGCCGCCGCCGTACGCGGCTACCGGGTCATCATCACGATGCCCGAGAAGATGTCGCGCGAGAAGCAGGTGGTGCTCGAAGCGCTCGGCGCCGAGATCATCCGCACCCCCACCGAAGCGGCGTGGGACGCGCCCGAAAGCCACATCGGTGTGGCCCGCCGCCTGCGCGACGTGCTGCCCAACGCGCACATTCTCGACCAGTATGGCAACCCCTCCAACCCGCTCGCCCACGAGGAGGGCACCGGCGTCGAGATCTGCGATCAGACCGACAACAAGCTCGACGCCGTCGTGATGACCGCCGGCACCGGCGGCACGATCACGGGCGTCGCGCGCGCCGTGAAGAAGCGCATTCCCAACTGCCAGATCATCGGCGTCGACCCCGAGGGCTCGATCCTCGCTGGCCCCGGCCCGATCAAGAGCTACAAGGTCGAAGGCATCGGCTACGACTTCATCCCCGATGTGCTCAAGGTCGACCTCGTCGATCGTTGGGTGAAGAGCAACGACAAGGACAGCTTCCGCGTCGCGCGCCAGCTGATCCGCCAGGAAGGCCTGCTGGTCGGTGGTTCCTGCGGTGCCGCCGTGTGGGCGGCAATGCAGGTCGCCAAGGACTTCCCGAAGGGTGCCCGCATCCTCTGCGTGCTCACCGACAGCATCCGCAACTACCTGAGCAAGTTCGTCGACGACCGCTGGATGCGCGAGAACGGCTTCCTCGAGGAGGATTGGGCGGTGGGCACGATCGCCGAGATGCTGCGCACAATGCCTCGCCACGAAGTCATCACCGTCGATGTCGCCGACCCGCTCAGCAAGGCGGTGACGCTGTTCAAGGAACGTGGCATCTCGCAAGTGCCCGTCACCGATCACGGCAAGCTCGCCGGCATCCTCACCGAAAGTGATACGCTGCGCGTGCTCGTCGACGGCAACGTCACCGGCACGACGCGCGTCGCCGAAGTCATGGTGCGCAAGGTCGCCACGGTTGCCCCGCACACGCCCGCCAGCGAGCTGCCACACATCTTCGAACGCGGCGAAGTGGCGCTCGTCGTCGACGACGACCGCAACGTGCTCGGCCTCGTCACCAAGCTCGACCTCATCGAATACCTGACCAAGAAGCCCAGCGTATGAGCATGAACTTCGCGCGCGAGCAGTCCCTGCTGCGGCAGCGACTCCAGGCCGCCGGATCCCCGCAACTCGCCGAAGCCAGCCGTCTGGCACTCGGCAGCAAGGCCACGTTCCTCGGCGCCAGCGCGGAGGCGATCGCGTCGGCGTCTGCCGACCTCATCGCGGCGTATCCGCAGATGGGGCGCGCCCAGATGACCGCGTTCGTGCGCACGCTCTGGCAGAGCCGCATTCACGAACTGCGCACGGTCGGCATCGAATTGCTGGCGGCGCGCGCGACCCTGCTCGAACCGGCGGATCTGCCGTTCCTCGAAGGTCTGCTCAAGGACTGCGACGCCGACCCGCTCGCGGCGCGCATTGCCGACTCGGTGGTCGGCGCCGTCGTCGTGAAGAACAGGAAGCTCTGGAAGGACCTGAAGCGTTTCGCCAACGCCTCGCAGGAGCTGCTGCGCGTGGCGGCCGTGCGGGCGAGCCGATTGCCCTTGCTCGACGATCCGGAGGCATTCCAGCGGTTCGCGGACCTCGCCACACCCTTGGTGGCCTCAACGGATGCGCGTCTGCAGCAGGCGATCGACGAACTGCTCGCGGCCGCCGCCGCAGTGCACCAGGATGCCGTCGTCGCATTCGCGGCCCAACACGGGCGCAAGGTCACGCTGCCGCGCAAGAAGGCGGCCAAAGCCACGGCAAAGCCGACGGTGGAAAACCCCGCGGCCCCGATGCCAGCAACCGTGATGCCCGCGACCGTGATTGCCAGCAAGCCGCCGGCCAAAGTCTCAGCAACGAAGGTTGGCAAGACCCCGGCGAAGGCGGCGGCCAAAGCCTCAACGAAGGGCGGCGCGAAGACCACGGCGAAAGCTACCGCGAAGCCAGCGGCGAAGAAGCGCGCCACCACCAAGAAGGACTGAGCGCGCTGCCGCGGCAGCTCAGTTGCCGAGCCGCTTCTGCAGTTCCTGATTGTCCGGGTGCCGCCGCGCACCGCGCGCCCAGACCTCGCGCGCCTTCGCCGGATCGCGCGCTTCTAGCAGATTGCCGAGATATAGGTAGGTCTGCGCCTGGCTCGCTTCGACGGGCATGCTCTCCTGCTGCTGCACGAGCGTCTCGAAGTTCGTGATCGCGTCCTTCTTCTTGCCGAGGAAGTCCGGATAGAACGTGTAGCTGACCGCCTTCGTGAAGCGCGCCTCCCAGTGTGTCGGGTCGAGCGCCAGCACGGTGTCAAACACCTTGTCGGCCTTCATCGACAGCTGCCACTTGCTGTTGTCCATCTGCAGATAACCAAGGTAGGCACTCGCGAGCTGCATCTGCACCTTGGCGTCGTTCGGATTGGCCTTGGCCGCCGCTTCGAACTTCGCGATGAGTTCGTCCATGCGACCACTGGCGAACGCCTTCTTCCACGCCTCGGTATTGTCCCAATAACTCGACTTCGCGAGCTCCCCGAACGAACGGTCGAGGTCAAACGCCGCGTCCGCTGCCCCGACGCCGGCGGCCCCCGCACTGCCAACCTCGCCGCGCTTCGTCATGTAGGCAGCCACGGCGGCGGCAATCTGCTCCTCACTCACAGTCGGCACAGCCACCCGCTCGGCGGCCAACGGCGCACTCGCCGTCGAGGGCGCATTCGCCAGGCTCTCCAACCTGGCCGACAACGCCGCGTGCTGCTTCTTCAGCTCAAGAACCTCGCGCTGCAGGTCCAGTTCGGTGTCCTTGGGGGCCCCATCGACGTTTGGGCGCATGGCAAGGGACACGCCCGCGGCGGCGGCGGCAGCGAGAACGACGGAGAGGACAATGGTCGGAGTCTGGCTCATGGGTGGAGAGCGCCAGACCATAAAGGGTGTGGCGCAGGGCGCACCATTGCGGGCAACTCGCGGACTATTTCCCCAGCCCCGCTACGATCGTGCGCCGAATGCAGGTCTTCGACACCCATTGCCATCTCGGCTACGACGACAAGGTCTCCGCCGCGGACGAACACGCCCGGGCGATCGCGGCCCAGGTCACCGGCATGCTGTGCGTCGGCACCGATGCCGAATCCAGCCAACATGCGCGCGAGCTATCGCGGTTGCCCGGTGTGCGCTGGAGCGCAGGCCTGCACCCCAACGACGCCACGCGGTTTGCCGCGGAATGGCCCGCGATCGAGGCGCTCGCGCGTTCTCCCGACTGTTCCGCGATCGGCGAAACCGGCCTCGACTGCTACCGCGACCGCACGCCACTGGATCAGCAGGAAACGTCCTTGCGAGCGCATCTGCAGCTCGCTCGCGAACTCGACCTGCCGGTCATCCTGCATTGCCGCGATGCGTTTCTGCCCCTGTTCGCGGTGATGCGCAGCGAGCCGCCGTTCCGCGGGGTCATGCACTGCTTTTCGGGAGCCACCGACGAAGTGCGCCAATCCCTGGATCTGGGGCTCTACGTGTCGTTTGCGGGCCCGCTCACCTACCCGAAGAACGACGCCCTGCGCGCCGCCGCCGCATTTGCGCCGGCCGACCGCATCGTCGTCGAGACCGACTCACCATTCCTGCCGCCGCAAGTGTTCCGCGGCAAACGCAACGAGCCTGCGCACGTGGTGCACACGCTGCAGGCGCTCGCGACGGTGCGCGGCCTTTCGCTGGCCGCCGCCGCCGACCTCACGTTTGCAAACTCGCTGCGATTGTTCGGCGAAGCCTGACTCTGCAGTTCAGCGCGGCGGCTGCGCGTGTTGCCAGAGTGCCTGTTGCACGCCGGGGTCCATCGGCGCCTGCTGTTGCGCGCGCAGCAATTCGCGCCTCGCTTCGGCGGTCCGGCCAAGTTCCTGCAACACGGCGGCGCGATCGAGTCGCACCGAGACGTGGTCGAGCCCTTTGGCCAGGCTCTCGTCGAGGTGGCGGAGTGCCGCTTCGAAGTCCCCCATGCCGCGCCGCGCGGCGGCCGCCATGCGGTAGATGAGCCCCTTCGGCTTGGCGATGGCAAGGCACGACAGGGCTTGCCGCTCCGCCTCCAGGAAGAACGGTTCCTGCCTGGTTGCGCGTCCAGCCTGCAAATTGGCTTCCGCGACCAACGTGCGAACCCACGGATCGTTCGGCGAACGCCGCAGCAGTTCGTCACTGACGACGAGTGCGCGGAATGGCTGCCCGGCCTCCGCAGGCAACTGCACGAGTGCTTCCGCGTAGTTGCGCAGCACATCGAAGTGCTCGGGGTAGAGCGCATGCGCCCAGGCGATCGGGTCGACAGCCGCTTTCGCGTCGCCCTTGCGCAGGTTGGAGGTACCAAGCCCCCACCATGCCCGCCACGACACGGGGCGCGCCGCGAGTTCGTGCTGCCAGAGCAGCCGTTCGTCGCGGAACTCAAGCGAACGCAGCGCGGAGCAGGCGACGCCCACGAGCAACAGGCAGCCGAATGCGGGCCGTACAGCGCGTTGGACCCGCGCCAGCAACCACACGGCCTTTCGCGACAACAACGTGGTCGCGATCACCACCACGCCAAGCAGCGGCCCGTAGAGGCGATGCTCGGCCAGGGGCATGTTCAATGGCACGATCACCCACGGCAGTGCCGTCGCCCATGCCAGCAGCAGGCCTATGCGGCGCACGCGCGCCAACGCGCCCGGCCACCACGCGGCAAGCGAGAGACCCAACACCCCGCCCCAGCCCGCGATCACGAACGGATCCACGAACGTGTGCCGGAACGACACGGGCGGATCCATCGATAGCCCCACCGGGCATACCATCTGCAGGAGCGCGCGCGGCAGCAGGAGACCCATCGTCGCCAACTGGCAAAGCAGGCTGCGGCCGTGACCACTGCTCGGGTCTTCTCCCGTTCTCCCGACCAGCGACACGGTCACTTCCCCCAACAGCACCTTGCGCAGAACCAGGTAGCCGAGCACGAGCAACACGACGGGGAGCACACCGGCGACCGCCCGGCCCCAATGCGCCATCCGCCACGTCTCCCGCCGCAACAACCAGGCCTGCGCGCCGAGCAAGCCAGGCAATACGACGCCGGTCTCCTTGCTGCCACACGCGATCACGGCGCCCAGCACCATGCCGGCAGAAGCCAGCAGCGGCCGGGAACCGCGCAGAAATACGAAGTGCGAACGCAACCCCACCAACAGCCCGAGCACGAGCAGGAGCTCGCTGCGTGCGGAGGTGAGGTTGATCGCTTCGCCGAGCAGCGGGTGCACGGCAAACAAGGCCGTTCCCGCGAAGGCCGCCGCACGCGGCACAGCGAGCCGGCGCAACCAACCAAACGCGAGCATCACGGTGACCGCATGGATCACGACGTTGCCCGCCTTGAGGGCCCAGGCCTCGGGACTGATGGCCAGATTCAGCGCAAAACTCGTGAGCAGGACCGGGCGATACATGCGCCCGGACCC
Organism: Planctomycetota bacterium; assembly: GCA_020851075.1. Taxonomy (GTDB): domain Bacteria; phylum Planctomycetota; class UBA1135; order UBA1135; family UBA2386; genus JADZDL01. The sequence goes on from JADZDL010000014.1 coordinate 7,083, forward strand.
GGCGCTGAAGGCCGTCGGATCACTGAGCCAACGCCACCACGCGCCGAGATCGTGCAGCGCGGTATTGCCCGCGATCGAATGCAGATCGTCAAAGACATACTCGCCCGCGAGCGAGGCTCCGTAGGCCAGCAGGGCGAGCACCCCGAGGCAGGCGAGCAACTGGCGATTCCTGACCACCGCCCGATGACGCAGATCCGCGAACGTCATCGCGGGCTCCGTCCTTTGCCGAGGTCGGCGCGCACGAGCAGTTCGCGCCATCGCCCCCCTGTGACGGGCGTCGCGAAGTGTCGGTCGTACGCCGCGCGCGCCACGCCTGCAGCCGACTCCACGCGCGATGGATTCGCCGCCAGTTCACACAGTTGTTCGGCAAGTGCTACCGCATCCGCCGCAGGCACGGTCCAGATCGCGCCGCAACCCTCGAGCCAGCCAGCCACCGCGGGAGTGTCCGCGGTAATCACCGGCCGCCCGGCCGCGAGTGCGTGCACGAGTTTGAACGGCACAACGCGCTGGGTCTTGCCGCCCTCGCCAAACACCCCCGCCACGAGCTGACTCTGCGCGAGCAGTTCCTGCAGGCGGTCGCGCGCAACGAACTCCGGTTCGAGCACGAGGCGATCGCCGAGCAGAGCCTGCGCGTAGGCACGATCGACCGCCGTGCCGCCAACAAGCGTCAATTCGACCTGTGGCACCATCGTGATCGCTCCGATCAACGTGCGCAGACCATGCAGCGGCACGCCAGTGCCAAAGAACAGCACGCGCAGCATGCCGTTGCACGACGCCTGCCACGGCGCTGGGGAAGTCGGCGCATCGGGATCGCTTACCGGCAACCACGCGAAGCGTTCCGCGGGCAGCCCCGTGAGTTCGGCCACGTAGGCGGCGTTCTCGGGCGTATCCAGCAAGACGAGGTCGGCAGCCGCGCAGGCCCGACGATCCAGTCGCTGCAGCCAGGCGGCCCCGATGGAACCAGGCGCTACGAGCTGACGATCTTCGACGCACGTGTCGTAGGCCGACAAGAACAGGTCCAGCACAACCGGCACGCGACTTCTTGCGGCAACCTCGCGCACCATGAGGTGACCCGGATACGGCACGACCACACAACGCGGCGTTTCCTTCTGCAGCGCCTCGGCGAGCGACGTACGCAGACGCCGCTTCTGCTGCCGCTGCTGCCACCATGCCGCCGGCCAGCGCCACGGCTGGCGGAGCAGCTTCTTCTTGCTCGCACCAAGGCCTGGCATGCGGCATTCGCGGACATTCATGCCGATCGACTGCAGACCCGCCCGCAACGCCGTCGTACGCGGATACCCGGGCCCTTCGTCCCAGGCTCCGCAGAACAGCACGCTTTGGCTCTGGGCGCTCACTTGCGTTCGTCGCGCGAGAGGTTCTGGAAGCGCAGCGCCGCGATCTGCTCAGCGATGAGCCCGAGCGCGAACAACAGTGTGGCCTGCCCGAACAGCAGCACTGCCATGTTCGTGAAGCGACCCTGGGTGAACCATGTGTAGGCGTACCAGAGCACACCCGCGGCGGCGACGCTGAGGGACACCGGCAGGAACACACGCAACGGCGAGAACATCGTCGCGATGCGCAGGATGATGAGGAAGAAGCGGCTGCCGTCGGCAAACAGCTTCACGTGGCTCTTGCCCTTGCGCTGGCGCACCACAAACGGGTGGAAGCCTACCGACCAGCCGCCGCGCAACATCGACATCGTGATCGTCGTCGGGTAGCTGAACGTGTTCGGCAGGAGCCAGACGAGGTCCTTGGCGACATCCGCGCGCACGAGGCGATAGCCGCTGGTGAGGTCGGGGATGTGCCGCGCCGACACGTAGCTCGCAAACTTGCTGTAGACGCGGTTGGCAAAGTTGCGGTGCAGGCTGCCGCCGGCGCCACCACGCGACGCGACGACCATGTCGTAACGTTCGGCCATCGCGATCATCGCGGGCAGTTCGGCGGGCGGGTGCTGGCCATCACCATCGAGCAACAGGATCCAATCGCCCTTCGCCTCGCGGATGCCGCGCTTCACGGCGGCACCATTGCCAAGGCTCTCGGCATGGCGCGCAATGCGCACCCCGTGACTTTCGGCGATGGCCGCCGTGTCGTCGTTGGATCCGTCATCGACGACGATCACCTCGTGGAACTCGAGCGCCGTGCCGACGAGCACGTTCTCCACTTCCTGAAGCAGGTTGCCGAGGTTCAGCGACTCGTTGCGCGCGGGCATCACGATCGAAAGCCGCTGCACCCGGCTCTTCGCCGCGATGGCCGGGATGTGGTCCACGACGATCGGCGCCAGGGCCTTCTTGGCGGGTGCCATCACCGCCACGTCCGGCCGCCGCGACGGGATGTCCCCCGTAGCCATCAGACTGGCCAGGGACTCCGTGCGGGTGCCGAGATCACGGTGCTTTAGCTTGGCCGACATCGGCCATGGTATCGGCGATTCCAGGCCCTCGCATGAGCAGAAGCGGTGACCAGAACCTGCCCGGGAAATCGAAAGCGCCCGCCCCCTGCCAAAGCAGAGGGCGGGCGCTCTCACACCGATGGCGCGACCTGGGCCGCGCGCATCAGGCGACGTGCATTACTGCACGACGACCCACGTGTTGGTGTCCTGGGCGACCGTGTTGGCCGCAACCGCGGCGCTCATGACGGCCGACGCGGCGGCCGACATGGCCGCATTGAACACTGGCACCGTCGTCGTGCCGCTGTAGGCAACCAGGGCGCCGTTCGTGGCCAGAACGTCACCGCTCTGGTTGATGAAGAACGTGCGCTTACCGCTGTTGCCCTGGACCTGCGGCCAGGCGTAGCAGCACCACAGCGTCTCGGCCTGGCCGGCATCCACGCCGTTATCGTCGGCCGTGTCACCACCCGTCGTCGCATCTTCCGTCACGCCCGCCGCTGCCGACGTCGGCAGGAACATGCGGAACAGGTAACCCGAACGCGAGACGTTCGACTGCGCGTTGACGTTGCCGAACGCGGTCGAGAGGACCGGCGGGCTGATGCGCTGCGTGCTACCGCGAACGGTGACCTTGCCCGACAGTTCGCCGAAGAAGCCGTATTCGCCCGAGCCGTTGCTATTGACGTCGATGACGCCCGAAGCTTGGCACTGCGACTGGCCGGACGAGATGTTCTTCAGCGTGGCGATCGCGGCCGATTCGTTGGCGTTGAGGCGCGCGCTGAGGAGGTTTGGAATCGCGATCGACGCGATGATGGCGATGATCGCAACAACGATCATCAACTCGATGAGTGTGAAGCCCTGTTCCCGCTTGGACATTGGTATCTCCCTGACAACCTTCAAAAAGACCGGCAGTCGACATGACTGCACTTGGTTCCCCTTCCTTCCTTGCTGCGTCAGCGACCTGGGGTCGCTGCCCGCGGCACCGTGAGTTCCTGGAATCGCGCATTCGCCTGCACCGCCCGCCAGGCATCCGGCTCTTCCTGAACCAGACGCCTCACCTCGGCCGGCACTGCGGCTACCGCGCGCCCCAACAACTCCAAGCTTTTATCGACATCACCCTGCTCTAACTTGAGCCGTGCAAGGTGGTAATCCGCGATTGGGACATTGCCCGAAGCGGTCAGATAGGCAGTCTCCGCCTTCTCCGTGCGCCCCAGTTGTTCGTACTCCCGTCCCGCTTGCAACCATGCCATCGGCTCGACGGCGGCAGCGGCAACCACGGCATCAATGCTCCGTTCGGCCTCCGCTTTGCGGTTCAAGCTGCGCAGAATTGCGGCCTCTTCGATGGACCGCTGGCCGCCAAATCGGCGATCCAGCGCCACGGCGTTCTGCTGGAACACCGAGAGTGCCTTCTCCCCTTCACCGGCTCTCGCCAGCATGCGCGCCTGGTTGAAGGCGAGCACATCGCCCTGTTCCTGGGTGCAGTCCTTGCACTGCCGGGCGCGACCGTAGGCTGCCGCAGCCTCCACGAATTGCCCGCGCAACATGTGTGCAAAACCGCGGAACTCCGTCGCCACCGCCATGTCCGGCTGGATGCGATCGATGGTGTCGAGGTACTTCTCGGCATCGACGATCATCTGCGTGCGCGAAGTGAGCTCGTTGCCTTGCTTGTCGACAGCAGGAATGCCGTAGGCAAGACGCAACTGCACGTCGACGCTGCCGAGCAACGTGTTGACGTCGGCGTCCGTCTTGCTATTCGAGATAGCAAAACCAAGACCGACCAGGACTGCGATAGCGCCACCGTAGAGCAGCGAGCGTTGGATGACTTCCTTCATGATTCCCTTGCCTCGCGTGCGGCTCAGCCGCCCGAGAGTTTCTCCTGCAACTTGAAGATCGGCAGGAACACTGCGAGCACGATGCCACCGACGATGACACCCATGATCGCGATCATGATCGGCTCGATCATCGACGTGAGTCCCTTCACCTCGGCCTCGACCTGCTGGTCATAGAACTCGGCGATCTTCTCGAGCAACGCATCGAGCGCACCCGAACGTTCGCCGATCGCCATCATCTTGGTGACCATCGGCGGGAACACGGTCGACTTCATGAACGGATCCGACAAGCTCTCGCCGTTGCGAACGCTGTCGCGAGCACCATCGACGATGCGCGAGATCACGAGGTTGCCCGACGTGTTCGAGACGATTTCCATCGCGCCGAGGATCGGCACGCCACTCTTCACGAGCGTCGAGAACGTGCGCGCAAACCGCGACAGCGCGACCTTCTTGAACAGGATGCCGAACACCGGCAGGCGTAGCATCACGACATCCTTCACGTACGCGCCCTTGGGCGTCTTGCACGCGAACTTGATGCCGAAGATCGCGGCTGCGATGCCGCCGAAGATCAGGTACCAGAAGTCCTTCATGAAGAAGGCGATGTCCATGATGAACACCGTCAGGCCCGGCAACTCGACTTCGAGCGACTCGAACACCGGCTTGAAGGACGGCACGATGCCGATCATCAAGAACGAGGCGATGCCGATGACGAGCACGAGCGAGATGACCGGATAGGTCATCGCCGACTTGATCTCGCTGCGCAGGTGGGCTGCCGCTTCGAGATACTCGGCGAGGCGCTGCAGGATGGTGTCGATCTGGCCCGACACTTCACCAGCGCGGATCATGCTGACGTAGATATGGGAGAAGACCCGCTTGTGCGATTCGAGTGCCTTCGAGAGGTCGGAACCCGAACGGATCTCTTCGACGACCTTGTCGAGGCAGTAGGCGAATCCAGGCGACTCCGCCTGGTCGGCGAGGATCTCCAGGGCCTCGAGCATCGGGATGCCCGCGCCGAGCATGGTCGCCAATTGCCGCGTGAACACTTCGAGTTCGCCGGACTTGACCGAGGAACGCGTCGCCTTCTTCTTGGTCTTGGTCTTCGGGCCGCCCCCCCCGCCAAACCAGCCACCGGACTTGGTGACATCGATTGGCGTAAGGTTGCGACGCCGCAGATCGGCGACGGCGTCGGCCTGATTCTCGGCAGAAACGGACCCCTTCACGAGCTTGCCGCTCTGGTCCTTCGCCTCGTACTTGAACTTGGTTGCCATATTCCCCTGATCCTTCGTCCCGAGATTCCCTGAAAGCCGCGCCCGCGAACTAGTCCGCCATCGTCTCGGACTCGACTTCCTGCAGGCTGGTCTTGCCGCGCCCTGCGTTCATCAAGCCGCACCGACGCAGCGTCAGCATGCCTTCCGACAACGCGAGCTTCTTCACGTCGGTGATGTGGGCCCGATCGACGACCATGCGCTTGATCCCCTCGGTCATGCGCATCGTCTCCAACAACGCGAAGCGGCCCTTGTAGCCCTTGTTGCACCGCGGGCAGCCCACGGGCTCGTAGAACTCCATCGGCTGTTCCAGGTCCGCTTCGAGGAAGCCAAGGCGCATCAACACGTCCTTGCCAATGTCGACGCGCTTCTTGCAGTTGACGCAGAGACGACGGCCGAGGCGTTGCGCGCAGATCAACAACGTGGAACTGGCGACGACGAACGGGTCCATGCCCATGTCGACCATGCGGGTGATCGTCGACGGCGCGTCATTCGTGTGCAGCGTGCTGAGCACAAGGTGGCCCGTAAGAGCTGCCTTGATCGCGATCTCGAGCGTTTCCTGGTCGCGGATTTCGCCGAGCAACACGACGTCAGGGTCCTGACGCAGGATCGAGCGAAGCGCACCGCTGAAGGTCATGCCTTGCTTCGCATTCACGGGCACCTGGTTGATGCCTTCGAGCTGGTATTCGACCGGGTCTTCGACCGTGACGAGGTTGATGTCGGGCGCGGCGATATGACGCACGGCCGAGTACAACGTCGTCGACTTACCCGAACCCGTTGGGCCCGTGACGAGGATCATCCCGTAGGGCTGCGCGCAGGCCCACAGGTAGTCTTCCATCGAGCGGGGTTCGAAGCCAAGCGACTTGATGTCGAGCGCGAGGTTGCTCGAGTCGAGAATGCGGAACACGGTCTTCTCGCCCCAGATCACCGGCAGGATCGACACGCGGAAGTCGATCGCCTTGTTGCCGATCTTCATCTGGAACTTGCCGTCCTGCGGCCTGCGCTTCTCGGCGATGTCCAGTTTGGACATGATCTTGATGCGCGAGGTGATGTTGTTCTGCATGCGCTTGGGCAAGGTCATCGCCTCGTAGAGGCAGCCGTCCTTGCGGTAGCGCACGATCACCTTCTTCTCGAACGGCTCGATATGGATATCGGATGCGCCGGTATTGCACGCATCGAGGATCATCTTGTTCACCAGCTTCACGACCGGCGAGTCTTCATCGCTGATCGCGGACAGGTCCGTCGAGTCGTCCTCGACGTCGGTCTCCTTGAGTTCGACGTCGGCGTCGTCGTAGGAGCCAAGAATGCCATCGACGCTCTCGGTTTCGCGCTGGTAGCCCTTGCCGCGGATCTTCTCGATCTCCTCGGCGGTGCTGACCACGGTGCGCAACTGACACCCGGTGATGATGCGGATGTCGTCCAGCTTCAACACGTCAAACGGGTTCGCAACCGCGACCGTGATGATGTTGCCGATGCGATCCACCGGGAAGATGCAGTACTCACGCGCCACGTCCTCCGGCACCGACTCCAGCACTTCCTTGTTGACGATGAGCTTCGTCAGGTCGATCGGCGGGATATTCGCGGCCTTCGCGATGAGCGCGATGAGCTCAGCCTCGGTGGCGATGCCCTTCTTCACGAGCACTTCGGTGAAGGGGCGCTTCTGGCTCTGCGCCTCCCCCATCAAGGTCTCCCCGGTCGCGGCGTCAAGACGCCCCGCCTTCTCGAGGATACCGCGCAGTTTCTTCGCGAACTGGGTCATTGGTTAGCGCGCAAGGGGCTTGCGAGTTGTCGAGGCACCACCGGTGGCGCGCTCCATGAGCCGCTGGAAGTCCGCTTCGTCGCCCGTGTGTTCGAGCGCGTCCTCGTAGCTGATCGAGCCATTGCGATAGAGCTCGAAGAGCGACTGGTTCATCGTGCGCATGCCCACGGCGCCACCCGTCTGGATGGTCGACATGATCTGGTGCGCCTTGTTGTCGCGGATCAGCGCTCGGATCGCCGGATTCACGATCATGATCTCGGCGGCGAGAACGCGGCCCTTGCCATGGATGCGCGGCACGAGCTGCTGGCAGACCACGGCCTGCAGCGTGAAGGACAACATCGTGCGGATCTGCTGCTGCTGATGCGCCGGGAACACGTCGACGATGCGGTTCACGGTCTGCTGCACGTCTGACGTATGCAGCGTGGCAAACGTCAAGTGGCCCGTTTCCGCCAGCGTGAGCGCCGCTTCGATCGTCTCGAGGTCGCGCATTTCGCCGACGAGCACGATGTCAGGGTCCTGACGCAGCACCGACTTCAACGCCTTCTCGAACCCCAGCGTATCGCCGCCCACCTCACGTTGGTTGACGAGGCACGACTTGTTGCGATGCAGGAACTCGATCGGATCTTCGATCGTGACGATGTGGCTTTGCCGCGTCTCGTTGATGAAGTTCACCATCGAGGCCAGCGTCGTCGACTTACCAGAACCCGTCGAACCCGTGCACAGCACGAGGCCGCGCGGCAGGTTGCAGATCCACTCGCAGACCTTCGCCGGAAGTCCGATCGTCGTGAAGTCGTAGACTTCGAACGGGATCACGCGCAAGACGGCCGCCACCGACCCGCGCTGCATGAAGACGTTGGTACGAAACCGACCGAGGTTGGTCACACCAAACGAGAAGTCGATCTCGAGGTTCTTCTCGAACTTGGCGACCTGGTCGGCGCCGATCACGGAGTAGATGAGCTTCTTCGTGGCCTCGGGCATCAGCGGCTCGTACTCGGTGTCTACGAGCTTGCCGTCGATGCGGATCTTGGGCGGCGCGCCCACGGAGAGGTGGAGGTCGGATCCGCCGCGCTGAACCATGAGGTTCAGCAGTTCTTCCATCGAGACCATGTTGTGCGCACTCCTGTGGGAGACCAGCCGCTCCGACCGGTCGAATGCGCTTATCGGACTTCTCGCCGCGCCGGATTGAGCCCTAGACCGACGGAGTAGGCTCTTTGGTGCGATCTCGATGCGAAGGCGGGCACCAGTGTCGCAAGATCCGACACTGCGCCCGGCCGGCGGTCCCAGGCTGGTCTTGCCAGGCCGGCGATCCGCCGGCCAGACCGCCTCGGGACGGGCCCCGACTAACGATGGTCGCCGTGGTGCTGGTCGACGATGGCCTTGCGCTTCTGCACGATCTCGGCCTGCAGGTGCGGCGGCACCGCCTCGTAGTGGGCAAACTCCATCGTGAACTGCCCTTCACCGGCCGTGATCGACCGCAGCTGCGTTGAGTAGTCGAGCATCGTGGCGAGTGGGCACTGCGCCTTGATGATCTGCACCTCATCCGTCGTCTCCATTCCGGACAGCCGGCCGCGCGAACTGGAGAGATTGCCCGCCACATCGCCCGTGAAGCGATCGGGCACGTGGATCTCGACGTTCATGATTGGCTCCAACAGGATCGGGCCAGCCTTGTGGAACCCGTCGTGGAACGCACGCTCCCCGGCCAGCTGGAAGCTCAGCTGATCGCTGTCGACATCGTGGTACTTGCCGTCGTGCACCTCGACCTCGATGTCGACGACCGGGAAACCAGCGAGTGAACCCTTGGCGAGGAACTTGCGAGCGCCCTTCTCGACTTCGGGAATGAACTGGCGCGGGATCGAGCCCCCGACCACCGAATCCTTGAACTCAAAACCCGCCGAATGCGCACGCGGAGCAACGCGCAGGTAGACCTCGGCAAACTGGCCGCGACCACCCGACTGCTTCTTGTGGCGGTGATGGCCTTCGGCCCGCGCGGTCACCGTCTCGCGATACGGAATCGTGGGCGGCCCGTGATCGACATCGACCTGGTGGCGACGGTGCAGCCGGTGGAACTGCACATCGAGGTGCATCGGGCTCATGCCCGTCACCAGCAGTTCGCCCGTTTCCTTGTCGCGGTGCGCCTCAAACGAGGGGTCTTCCGCCGCGAGTTTGTCGATCGCGTGGCCGATCTTCTGCTCGTCCCCACGCGCCTTGGGCCATACGTGCCGCGAGTAGGTCGGGCGCGGGAACTTCGGTTTCTGCATCTGCAGCAGCGCGCCATCCGCCGCGAGTGAATCCCCGTGGCAGAGGTCCTCGATCTTGCTCACGGCAAAGAGATCGCCCGCGACGATGCCAGGGATCTCCTTCGTGTCCTTGCCGCTGACTTCAAGGATGTGCGCGGCCTTGTGAACCTTGCCAGTGCGCACATCGACGAACGTCTGGTCCTTCTGCAGCTTGCCGCGGAAGCAACGTAGGTACGACATGCGACCGACGTAGGGATCGGAGACGACCTTGAAGACCTTGGCCAGGAACGGGCCATTGGCATCAGGCTCGACCATCTCCGTGATCTCGTCGCTACCAGGTTTCTGGGCGCCGCGCGCGCCGAAGCAGACCGGCGACGGGAAGTGCTGCTCCACGAACTCAAGCATCTGCTCGAGGCCCAACCCACGGTTGGGGCACACGGCAAACATCGGCACGAGCTTGCCGCGCGCGATGGCGCGCCGGATGTTCTGTTCGAACTCGTCCTTCTCAAGGTGCCCGGCCTCGAGGTAGTGCTCCATGATCGTGTCGTCGACCTCGGCCTCGTCCTCCTCGATCATCTCGTGGTACTTGGGGGCGTCAGGCCCTTCGTCGTGCGTCACCGCATGCACGGACTTGAAGGCTGCCCCCGTCGCATTGGGATAGGTCACCGGCACCACGGCGTGCCCGAACTGGGCGCGCAGGTCGTTGGTGATCTTCTGGAAGTCCGTGTTGTCGTGGTCGAGGTGCGTGACGAGGATCGCGCGCCCGACGCCGAGTTCGCCCGCCTTCTTCCACAGTTGTTTGGCGTGGAAGGACAACGGCGTTGTCGCGTTGACGCAGAGACAGACAGTCTCCGAAACATCCATCGCGACGAGCGCTTCCGCCGCAAAGTCCGGATGTCCAGGGGTGTCAAACAGGTTGAGCTGCACGCCACCAACCGGGATGCGGAACAAGTGCGCAGCGAGCGTCTGCTTGCGCTCCTTCTCCTCTGGCTCAAAGTTGCTGATGCTGCTGCCCTCAGCAACCGAACCCAGACGCGTCGTCAGCTTGCAGTGATGCGCGATCGCATCGACGAGCGCAGTCTTTCCCGAATGGCCGTGCCCAATGAGGGCTACGTTGCGAAGGTTTTCCGAAGCATGTGCCATGCGTCACTCCGTGGTTTTGGGGGCACCCTGGTGTGCGGTGCCGCGAGGGGAACCCAGGACCAGGGGCCCCGACGGCGAACCGTCGGAGTGACCGAGGCGCTTGGGATACGTGCCCTTATACCTCGATCGCGGAGGGGCGGAAGCCGCGCCTTCTACGCAAATGGGCCTAAGCCCGTGCAGCTGTTGGGCTTAGTCATTCGGCAGCAAAAGCGCACCGGCGGGAAGCTATCACGTCGCTGCGCCGGGCGCCCACTCTGCTGCAAACCACACGACTAGCAACTGCCTGCTACTTGATCGGATCGCCGATCACGATCTCGACGCGGCGGTTGTCCGCCTTGCTCTTCGCACCGGGGGCCGGGTCGAACTGGCCATAGGCAACCACGACGATCGAAGATTCGGGCACGCCCTTCTCGATGAGATAACGAGCCACGGCATCCGCACGCTCTGACGAGAGGTGGCGGTTGCTGCGGTACTTGTCCTTCGTCTTCACGATCGGATCGTTGTCGGTGTGGCCTTCGATGTAGTAGCGGCGGCCGCCGTACTTACTGTTGCGCAGCGCCGTGGCGACGTTCTGGAGCACCCTGTGCGACGAGTCCTTGAGTGCCGTGCTACCGGAATCGAACGTGATCGAGTCCTTCACTCCGATGCTCAAACGGCCACCGCGGTACGAAACGATGCCGTCGTTGCCGACGATCTTCTGGAGTTCGTCCTTGTCCGTCGGATTGGTTTCTTCGCGCTTGGGCTGCGTCGCAGCGGCGTCGCGGGCCTGCGCTTCGCGGCGCTGCAGCTCTTCGTTCTCGCCGCGCAAACGCGCGACGTCGCCGCTGAGCTCACGAATGCGCTCGTCGCGCTCGCGCAGCATGTCCTGGTAACGAGTCGTGCAACTCGTCATGAACGAGAAGGCAACGACAGAGAGGAGAAGGATGGTCTTGCGGAACAGCATGGTGCCTCCCAAACGGAATCAGCCCGAACGAATCAACGCACAACGAGCGCCCCTACCGGCGGCCTCTACGGACCAACACGAACAGGGCGAACAAAGAAAGTAGAGCAAGGACGGGCAAGAACCACTGCGCAGACGGGGAACTGCGCTGCCATTCCGGCCACGTCACGAACAGGAAGTTGAGGATCGGTTGCGCAGCGAACATCGCCACGAGTGCGCCAAGGGCGAGGAACGGACCGAAGGGGATCTTCGCCGCACCGCCAAACAGGACGCCGACGCCACCGATCAGGGCGCCGAACACACAACCAAGGAACATGGTCAGCAGGGCCGCTTGCCAGCCCAGGAACGCGCCGATCATGCCCATGAACTTGACGTCGCCAAACCCCATGGCCTCCTTGCGGAAGACCTTGGTGCCCACGATGCGAATCGCCCACGTGACCCCACCACCAGCGAGCAGCCCGATGACACTGCCGAGCAGCGTCCGCAGCGCCAACGGGGATTCAGGGGCGGTGCTGATGGGCCCCGCAAGCCCTGGCCAGAAGCCGGCCAGGAGCCCGATCACCATGCCTGGTTTGGTCAGCACATCGAGCAGCAGCTGATGGTCCAGGTCGATGAAGGAGTTGGCGATGAGCAGCGACAGGAAGATCGCGTGCAGCAACATCGCGACGGCAGCCTCGGTGTGCACCACGTAGCTGCCATCCGCGAGCGGCACGAACGCCGGGCCGTAGGGTGGCCAGATCGCCAACGCGAGGAACAACGCCGCGGTGAGCAGTTCGACGAGCGGGTAGCGGATTGAGAACGGCTGCTGGCAGCAGCGCGCGCGACCGCGCAACAATAGCCAGCCGAGCACCGGCAAGTTGTCGTGCCAGCGGATCTTGGCGCCGCAGTTGGGGCAGTGCGAGCGACCACCCAGGGACCGCCTGCGCGGGTCCTCCTGCGGAAGTCGCCAGATGACGACGTTCAGGAACGAGCCGACGCATGCCCCCAGCAGGGCTGCGCCCACCTCGATCACCGCCATGGCCATGCCGGAACGCCAACGCCGCCCGCCGAGGCAGCGCCCTATCGACCCTGTTCGCCCTTGGACGCGGTCCCAGTGACCGCCACACGGAGTGCTGACCCACCACGTGCGAACGCCTCAGGCAAGAACCGCCAGCATACGGTCCAGCCGGATGGAATCCATAGGAGTTGCAGACGACCACCGTCTCGGTGGCCACCGCACTAACGATCGGAGAGCCGCAGCTCCCGGAAGCTTGGCAGCGGCCCCCCGCTGCGCAACTCGGCCTCGATGAGGAAGCGCACAAAACCGCCGGTACCAACCTGGATCAGATCCTGATCAGCCGCCCGTTCGACGCGTCCAACCCGGCCAGGCGTGAGGTCGGGCTCCCCCACCCGAACGGCGTCTGCTGCGGTTGCCTGCCACTGCACGAGCAGCCCGTCCTCGACATCGACGAGTCGGAGCACACCACCGTCCCGATCGATGGGCAGTGCCCGCCACGGCGACACGCCACGAGCCGTCCATTGGCACGCCGGGGCCATACCGTAGGTAAACGTCACAACCGTGGTCGCCACCTGGCCACGCAAGCCGACGATTGGCGGCTCGGCAACCGTGGACCACGCGGCTTCCACGGCCAGGATCGAATTGTAGGGCAACGGCTCCCCGAGCAACTGGATGGCGCTGGCGGCTGCAAGCGTCAGCGCCGTGTGATCCCCCGCAAGTTCGGTGGCGAGCGTGATGCGACCGCGCAAGGTCACACCACCGGCGGCGACGATCGCAACTGGCGAAGCATCGATGAGTTCCTGCACCGCGGTGCCGTGGCGAGGCACCTGCAGGGGGCGCGATGACGCGGCGATCTGCAACTCACCCGCGATGCGCACGGAGCCACAGGAGAGCAGCTGAACCGGCCCCGAAGTTGCCTCGACGCGAACCTTGATCCCGGCCGGAATGTCGATGCCCAGGAAGGGGAAGCTGGCTTCGCGACTCACCACCAGAACCCCATCGCCCCGGTCAAACGGCACGCCCGGCTGCAGAACGGTGTCGGCGCGCGGCCGGAAGACCCCGAGACTGCCGTCGCCGGCTTCCACCCGCACGCAGGGTCGCACGATGCCGCACACGGCTTCAAAACCGGGCAGAACAGGATCGTCGCCGACGATACCGCCATCCTTGCCTGGCCAGGGCCATTCGACCAACGCGACCGAATTGCCGGGCACGACGGTCCAGTACGGATCGGAGGTGCAAAGCACGGCATTGCCGGCGTAGTCCAGAAGCGGTGCGGTGACGTTCGAGAGACTCACGCTCACGTAGTCATCCTTGCGCAGGGAGCAAAGGCCTCCATCGATGCGACGCGGAGTCGTGCCAAGATCGATTTCGATCGTGCTGCCCGGAAAGTCATCGAGGCGCGACGTGATCACGCGAATGCTGCGCGGTAGAAGCTGTTCGAGTGGACTGCCGAGGCGCTGGATGCGAAATGCGTCCGGGCTCACCGAAGCCGGCAGCACCGGCAGCGTGAAGTGCATCTGCAGCCGCGGCGCATCGGCCGGCAGCGGCTGGGCGAGGTCGTAGTTGCGCAGCACGAACGGCAGCTCGGCGACCGGCCGCAACGGTGCCGGCCGCGTGGGCGACACGTCGGCCAGGCCCGCGGTGCGAAACTCATAGGTGCGCGCCGCCGCCAGCCGACGACCGTCCGCGGCTCGCACCGCGTCTGGGCGAGGATAACCAGCGACCTGCAATCGGTACCGACTGGCCGGGTGGAACGAACCATCGGCGAGGCTCGCCGTGAGCGGTGGCCGCGGCTCGAAAGTGACCCAGTTCGCCCCCACGCGCAGGGAGCCCGGCACCTGATTGCCCTCGGCGTCGAGCACGGAGATCGCGTCCGAAGTCACACTCAGTGCATGCAGGGCATCCGAGAAATAGACGGTGACCGAGTCGTTGAGAAGCAACGGCTGGGCCGAGGCACCGAGCTCCGGGGACGTGCGCAGGACCTCGAACTCCACCAGCTTGGGCTTCGAACGCCAGCACGCAGTCGTGCTGAGCGATAGCAGCACCAGGCAGGGCAAATGGCGGAATCGGGTCATGAAGCGACGGTGGATTCTACGGTGCACCGTCGACGACGGGCGCGGCAAAGGCAATCGACTCTAGTGGCCCGAGGACGCTGCATCCACTTGCAGCCTCCCGGAAAGACCTGAGCAAGGGCACGGAGACGAGAAAGGGGCCAGCAGACGGTCGTCTGCTGGCCCCTTTCTCGGGTTGGCCCACCAGGGCGCGGGCGAACTACTGGTTCGGCACCAGGCGATAGACAATCGTCATGCTGCGCAGCGACGGCGACAATGCCGGCGACACGGAGACATTGTTCTCCATCGTGAGACGCACGTTCATGTAGCGCGGCAGGAGGCCCGTAGCGGTGTCGCGAATCAGGTTGACCTGGTCTTCCGTGACGTAGCGCGTGAGGCCGCCCGTGAGGATGCGCGGATTGTCGCCCGATCCACTTCCATCCGGGGTCGAGTTCGCCTGGCTGTAGCGGAACGCTTCACAGGCGTAGTTCGGGTTCAGCAGGTTGCCGCGCGTGCCCATCGTATCGTCGGCAACCTGGCCCGCCTGGCCATAGGAGGGGTTGTAGAGCCTGTCGTTGTTGACGAACGACTCGGCACCGCGCATCTCGAGCACCACCGAGGTACCCGCCGGCTGGCGGATCTGCGGCGGATCGATCTGCGTGACGATGTCCTGGATGCGCAGGTCCGTGCTGATCGCGGCGAGGTTCGGGAAGCCGTCCGAGGCGACAACCACCGGCGTGCCGGCGGGATCATTGACAAACTGAGCCATCTGCGGCTTCAGCGTGTCGATGAAACCGAACGTCATCATCGAAACCTTGCGCACGAAGTCCGCGCGCGCCCAGTTCATCATGCCGTCGCCAGCCGGAGCAGCAAACAGGGCACGAGTCGGATTGCCGAGGCCCGCGTCCTTGAGGATGCTCTGTTGCGCCGACAGCGTGTTGGCCGGATCGATGAGGATAGCTGCGCCCGTGATGAGGTCCTCGCCACCGGAGGCCTGCACACGCGTGTGGGGCCACGACGGGAAACCGCAGCCGGCAGGCCAGCTGTCGTAGTAGCCACCCGGGTTGCCGAGCGGCAGGTCCGCGGGCGGTCCAAGCATGGCGACCTGGAAGCTGTTTGCGCCCGAAGCGACACCGTTGGCAGCGCTATCGGCGAATACCTTCCAATCGACGACCAACGGCAACGCGATCGGGTCGTGGTCGAACGCACGGTCACCACGGAAGTCACCGCTGTCGAGGTTCCACTTCGTGCCACCCCAGACCGTGACCCACTCCGGATCCGGAAGGTCCGCGACCCACGGCGAATCGATATCGGCCGTCATGTCGTTGTTCGGCGCCGGAGCATTCGGCTGGCGCGCACCGCCAAGGCCGATGACCTGACCCGAAGCATCGATCGTGACGAGGCGCGAGTCGCGCCACGTGTAGGAGCGATCGAAGCGCGGGAACGGCACATACTTGACGTTGAACGACGAGCGGAAGGCCTCGTTCGGGTTGATCTTGTAGACCTTGTCCTCGAACACAGGCACCGCGGTCGTGCCAGGCAGCACGTTCTCGCTGAACACGTTCGACAGCGAGCTGTTCATGGCTGCGCAGACGAACTGGCAGAACGGCACCGAGTTCGGCGCGTTGGCCGCATCTGGGTTCAGCCAGTAGCGGATATCAGGCCGGCGCCCGCTGTGCGCGAGCGACATCGTGTAGCGATCGAAGACGTCGTAGAAGATCGTCTCATCGTTGAACGGGGACCAGTAGAGCTGCTCGACATCGATGCCCATCTCGGCCGGCTGACGCCGATCGAGCGAGAAGTCATCCTCGATGTAGCGCATCTGCATGCGCGAACCATGCGGGTTGTGCGGCTCGATCACGCGGCCGACGTTCTGCGGCAAGCTCTGCCAGTATTCATAGACCTGCGGCACGGCCGGCGGGTCCTGACGGCTGATCATCTTGGGCGCCCAATAGAGCAGGCCAGGGTGCGGCGCACCGTTCTGGTCCGCCGGGATGAGGCGCGTGTTCGTATTGAAGTACTCGTTGCTGTCCGCAGCCGGATCCCAGCACTCACCGCCATCGATGCGGCTGATCGTCTGCAGGTTCTGGCTGTCAGCATCGCGGCTGAACCGCACGCCAGCGGCGCCGTAAAGGCGACCCCCCTGCAGGCGGAACTGGCCGAAGATGTCGGTGGAGCCGGGCAGCGAGCCGTCTTCGTCCGCATCATTGAACAACCAGGCATGCCAACCGACGAGGTTCGCCGGAGCAGCCGGATCGAGACGGAAGTCGACAGACCAGCTATCCAGCGGGCTCGTCGGGTCGTCGAAGAGCTTCAGCGAGTTGCCAGCGAGGTCCGACGCACCGCCGGTGCCGAGCTTCACGTGCACACAGTAGGTCTCCGTCACGTTGGCGGCGTGGAAGAGGCCCATCGGCGCCTGCAGACGCAGCACCGTGCCGTCGCCAGCCACGTCCGAGAGACGAGTCGGAACGACGCGCGCGGTCGCCTTCTTCGGATCCCCCATCTGCTGGGTAAAGGTCTCCGTGGCCACCGACATATTGGTGATCAGCAGGTTGTCCAGGTTGTCGACCTGGTCGAGGTCCATCGGCTTCGTGAACTCGATGGCGACCGACGACACCGGGTTTACAAGGGTGCCGCCCACGCCCGTGGGCTGCGGGTCGATGCGGAGGAACTCATGACGCCACGCCGCGTCACTGACGGCCATCGTCGACCCGATGAACGGCACGTTCTCGTAGTAGACGGCGCGCAGCACACAGTCCTGGCCTTCCACGTTCGTGGTGTTGGCTTCGAACGAATGCGCGCGGCCCAGCGAGTCGAGACCACCTTCGAGCGACGACACGCGAACGCGGGCCTCGGTGGCCATCTGGCCTTGCTCCTGACCACCGTTGGTGTTCGCGCTCAAACCGAGCGGCAGCGGGCCACCGACTTCGGTGCCGATATCAAGGTTCTGCAGGATCTCCGCCCGCAGCGTCACCGCTTCGAGGGTGCCATTTGGCATCAGGACCTGGATCGTCTGCGTCAGGATGTCGCCGCTGCGCAGCGGTTGCGAGACAGGCACCGACACCGGCCCCAGCGGCAGGCCACTGCTGCTGAGCGGGCCTTCCACGAATGGATAGCGACCGCGTACCGGCACGAAGTGCAGGCGCTTGTTCAGGGTGATCGTGCGGGTCCCAGCATCGATGGCCGTGATGCCCATCGGCAGGCTAGCGACGATCATCGGCGCTTCCGCTTCGAACAACTTGCCCGAAGCGCCGTCCGACAGGTTGCCGGAACGGAAGTCGCGGACCACCGAGTCGACACCCGCACTATCGGGGCCGTTCAGATCCGAAATGCCATCTTCCTTCACGTAGAAGGATGCGGCAGCGCGGCCGCGCGACGGAATCGCGATGCGGATGTTGGCCGTCACACTGTCCGTCGAAGCCGGCAGGCCCGGCGTCGTGAAGCCACTAGCACCCTCGCCGCCGAGGATCGTGGTGTCGAGGATGATGTGGGTGCCCTGCGGGATGATGCGGCTCGACAGGATGCGGAACGCGTTGACGGGGTCGACGACGTTCGGGTCGCCCTTGAACTCGAGCAACTGGATCGCCGACGGATTGACGCGGAAGAACTCCTCGTCGACCGTGATCGTATTGCTGAAGTTCAGTCGGATCGCGGCGTTACGCGGCACGATCGGAATCGGGCGCGACGTCGTGTTCTGGCCACGGTAGGCCGCCGCCAGGCTGGGCAGGCCTTCCTGAGCCGACTGCAGGGCCGCCTTGAAGTTGGCTTCCTCCGGACCGCTCCGGTTATCCCAGAGGATCACGAGCTCTTCGTGGCCCACATTCTTGTCGAACGACCGGAACTCGTAGGTCGCCGAAGGCACCTCTTCGCCGCCGGCATCGAACAGCGTCTGCGTTTCGATATTCGGATTGACGACGATGTTCTGCGCCACGCGCACGAGCTTGCGATTGAAGCGCAAGCGGCGATCGCCGACCGATTCATCGATGCGCTGGTAGGCATAGACATCGACCAGTCGACCAAGGTCCACACTCAGTAGCTCGGGCTTGGCCGAGGCACTGCCAATGGCGCCAACCTTGGAGGACGGTCCACCACACGCCGCCAACATGGCGACCAGGAGCGTCGCCGATTGCAGCGTCCTGGAACGGAACTTCGCTTGCTTCATGTCAGTGTGCCCTTCGTCAAAGACCGGCGGCGGCTGCCGTCGGCAATTCTTCGCTGTGTGCTGTGGTGCCGGCGCCTCGCGGAGGAAACGCCGACTCTGCTATCGGAATCTTGGGGGTACCAAAGCGACTCGGGGTCAATGGCGCGATGCCACTGGCCTCAGGCCCTCAGGAAGGTGTTAGGAAAGAACAAAACTGCCGGTGGCTAACCCACCGGCCGCCAATCAGAACCGGAACGGCAACCGCAGGAAGTGCAGTTCCGGACGCGGCGAGGACGGGCCGAGCGCCGGAGGCGTGTCACCAGGGGTGCTCCGGAAGTTGCAGTCAAACAGGATGTCAAACTGCACGTAGGAGGCGCCGAGCTGGCGAACCGCCTCTTGGACCAGCGGGTCCTCAAGGTTGTAGACGTACGTCCCCGCCGCGGCCGGGTAACGCGTCGCGGCACTATTCGCCGGATCCTGGTGGAAGGCGAAGCCGATGCGCACGTTCGAGTTGGGCACACGCTGGCCGCCCACGCTGCCCGGGTAGGTCGAGCCAAGACCTTCCTGTCCCGACGTGATCACCTGGAAGAACTTCGCGCGCACCTGCACATCGCGAGCCGTCGCCGGGAAGGCGCCACTCTCAGGCGACAGTTGCAGCACGCGGTCCGTGTGCGACAGGATCCGGAAGCTGCCAACCACGGAGCCGACCGCGTCCAGCACTTCGGCTTCGTATTGGCTGTAGAGATCGACCGTGCCGCCCAGCGCTGCCGTCGAAAGCTGCACGCGGTAACTCGGCTTGTCGAGGAACGTCGCGTTGGTATCGCTGCTCAAGATCGACGTCGCGGGAACGACCAGCGGGTAGTTGATCTTGACCGATTCGCCACCGGCGCTCGCGTAGCTGGCGTAGCCGGTCGTCGAGTCGATGCCCGCGAACTGGTAGATCGGGCCGTAGAGGCTGCCCGGCGTGCCCGTGGGGTCGACGATCGTACGCGTGTCGCCGTTGTCGAAGTTCTGGCGGATGCGATCGCTCGCACCGGTGTCCAGCCACTTCGAACGGATGCGCGAGGTAGCCGAAAACGGCACCGGCATCAGCATGGGCGCCGGCCGGATATCACCTTCGTTGTCGCCGATATTCGTCGGCGTGCCATTGTCATCGACCAGCGTGCCCTGCGCGTTCGGGAAACCGCGCCAGGCCAGCATCTGCTGCTTCAGCGCACCACTGAGTTCGATACCCTGACGCAGCACCCGGATGTTGTCGTCGAGCACGGTATTGGTGCCGTCCGCATTGGTGCCGGGAGGCGCCATGAGCTGGACGATACCCATGCCACCCAGCGCGCCGAGCGGCATCGAGTCGTAGGTAGCCGCCGTGATGGTCTCCTGACCGCGGTTGGCCGGATACTTGCCAACTACGATCGGGGCCAGCGTCGTGCCCGTCGTGCAGACACCGCCGTCGGCAGAGATCGCGAAGTCGTAGTCCTTCTGCGCGTAGGTGTCGATGCGGCCGAACGGCGCCACGGTGCTGTTGCCACCGTGCGTGTTGATCTCGATGCGGGTCGCCGACATCAGCACAACCATGCCGCCGGCGCCTGCACCACCACCACCACCCTTCCAGCCCGTGTTCGCCTGTTCGCCGCCGCCGCCCGAACCACCGTCGGCAGTGATGCGACCGCTTTCGCGAACGATGATGTCACCGAGCGCCTTCACGATGAGGACGCCGCCACCACCACCGCCGCCGCCACCGCTGCTGTCGTTGGCGAAGTTGACGTCGCTGGTCGTGCAGCTCGTGTTGTAGGACAGGTCACCACCACCGCCCCCACCACCCCCGCCGATTGGCACCGACAGTTCGCCCGCGATGCGCAGGCCGAGGCGGAAGTTGATGGCCGAGCCCCAGAAGTTGTTGTCGTCGCGCGAGTCGATGAACACCGCCGCGCCTGGTGTTCCACCTGACAGTTGTCGCGAAGCCGTGCCCGCGTTGCCCGTGCAGCCTTGACCACCCGAGCCAGTTTGCTGGACGAAGGTCGGCTGCGAAGTCGCCGGCGGATTGGCCGCGATCGTCTTCGTACGGTAGTTGGGGTCACCTTGCGTAGCGAGGGAGCCGCCGCCACCACCGGAACCACGGCCGCAGCCCGCCGCGCAGGCGAGGCGACCACCGGTGCCACCGCCAAGCGGCCGCTGCAGGGGACCATTGCCCGTGCCGCCGACTTCGTCGCGCAAGGACGTGCTCGGCGAGCCTGCGCCGCCATCGCCACCGCCGCAAGCGCCGTAGCCACCAGCCTTCGGGAAGTTGGCCGATGCAATCGTGTTGGCGCGCGTGCCGTCGCCACCGCGCACTGACAGCGTGCCAGCGACCTCGAAGTTGCCGCTCACGAGCCAGACCATCGGGTTCGTGCCCTGACCCTGCACCGTGACGCCCTGCGGGATCTTGACGTTCTTGAAGTTGAAGACGCCGCCGGAAACGTTGTACGGCACGCCGGCCTTCGGCGTGACCTGCGTGAAGTTCGTGTTCAGCAGCACCGTCTGCGCAGAGGGTTCAAACTCAAGATTCGTCGCCGAGCCTTCAAAGGCAAAGCCAGCCTTGATGAAGCCCGCTCCAACGTCTGCCACCGGTTCGCCGAACGCAGCCGACAAGTCGAGGCTCGACGAATCGAGGAAGCTCTCGATCACACTGTCGAACTGCTCCTCGTACGCACGGCGGGTCTGGAACGAGCCAAACACCCGATTGTAGGCGGCATTCGAGACGTTCGATTCGCCCGAGATGTCCTCGAGGCTGCTTTCCACGATCACGCGAATGGTCGCGTTGTTCGGCAGCACGCCGACCGGACGCAGCACGAGCGTCGCGCCATCGAGGCGGTTGCTCTCGAGTTCGACATCGGCCGGAATCCAGGTGTTGGCACCGAGGATCGGATCATCGTACTCGAGGAACACGCGGCCACGCGCGTTCACGTTCCGCACGAGCGGGTTGGTGTCCAGAGCAACCGGCACATTGGTCGCGCTGGGGTTGAGCGGCTGGTCGAAGTTCAAGCGAACTTCGACGTCTGGCTGACCAAGCTTGTTGAGCACAACACCCGTCGTGTCCGGGGTCGGCGAGAGATCGAGCGAGACGCGTGCCGGCCCACCTGCAGCGCTGTTGCGGAACAGCTGCGAAGGCGCGGTGCCTTCTGCCGTCGAGAACTGCACGCTGATCGGTTGCGCAAGCGCCTTGCCACCCGTGTCACGCAGCGCGGTGCCATTCAAGCGCTCGCCACCGACGAGCTGCACGAGGTAGGAACGGCCTGGCCGGAAGCCGCCGTTGTCGAACGTGTTGTTGGTCGGGAATCGCGGCACGAACTGCAATCGCCGGCCCGTGGTCGCATCGCCGGGGCTCCGCGCCAGCGCGAAGTCACCGGCCACCTGTTCACTCAGCACATTGCCGAGCTGGTCGAACACCTGGAAGCTCACCGTGTTCAGGTTCGCGCTGTCCAGGTTGACGGGGTGGTTGAAATCGATCTGGATCGGATCGTTCAAGTACAACCGCCCGTTCGCCGAGGGGTCGGTCTGCAGGACCAGGAAAGCTCCCGCGGTTCCAAGGGAACCCGTTGTGGAGCTACCACCGCCCGAGCAGGCGGCAACTGCGGCCACAACGGACAGGGCCAAAACGACCTTGGAGGGGGTCCGGGCTTGGTTCACTCGATTCATGGCACGATGCAGGTGGTCATCCGCAACAGCGAGTCGCTTGACCACTCGGGGATCAGGGCACGGGAGAACAGGGAGAGTTCCGCGGGAGAAGCGGATCGGGAGCAGTCTACCTCCTACCTGCGGCGGCGCCGAGGCAGAATCCGGGGCAAGCAGATAGACGCGATGCCATGGGCATCACGCAAGGAGACTGCGGGGATTCGAAAGCAAAAAAGAGCATTGGCCTCGGCGTGGCGCCGAGGCCAGGGGCGATCTCACTGCACCCGCTGGAAGCGGTAGGACAGCGAGAAGGTCTCGATCGCGGGCGCCACCGGGGGGTTGGCGTCCACGTTGTTGCTCGTCACGAAGCGCCAGTTGACGTAGCGGATATCCCGCGGCGTGAAGGCTTCGTTCGGGCCGGCAAAGCGGATCGTGTAGGACGGATCCATGAGCTGGTTCGGGTCGTCAACGTAACCGGTGACCGTGCGGTTGTAGAAGTAGGTCCACCAGTTGCGAGCCGTCGTCGTGCTCGGGATCGTGCGCGTGTCCCACTTGCGCAGGTGCGCGTCGGCCGCCTTGAACGGATCCAACGGGAAGTTGACGGCGTCGGGTTGCAGCTGGGGGCGAACCTCTGCCGCCGTCTGCCACAGCGTGTTGGGATACAGCGAAGTCGCCGCCTGCGCCCACTTCGTGTAGTACCACGGCGCCCCGTCAACCGCACTGGCGGCACGGAACTGCGGCACGACCGAGGTGCCACCCGGCATCTGCGAGAGTGGCGGGTCGAACTCGAACGCAAAGGTCGGCACGACATCCGCCGGACGCGTGCTGGTGCCCGCGGTCAGGTAGAACGGGCCAAGGCGCGGATCGGCGTAACCTTCCGGCACGCGATGCGGGTTGTTGAGGTCGACGAACCCGTTCGTGATCACGCTCTGCCGCTTCAGCAGATCCATCATGATCCAGTAGAACGAGTTGTCCGAGGGCGTCGTCGCCGCACCACTCGGGTAGCTGTAGCCGCCCGAAGCCGAGTTCCACTGACTGTCGCCGGGACCGCGGCAGATCTGGGCGCCGCCCGTGGGCAGCGGCGGACGGCCGGCCGAGTAGGTGCGGAAGTTCGGCACCGGGCTCGACTGCACCGTCAACGCGATCTGCCAACCGTTCGTGCCCAGTGCGACGTAGCCGTTGCCCGCCGGCAGGTTGGCCGAATCGCAGTAGGTCCAGAAGTCGGCCAGCAACGGCAGCGCGATGTTGCCGACGAGACCACCCGTGAAGTTCTCGCGGGTCGACGTCGCCGTCAGGCTGTGGTTCGCGCAGTCGTTCCAGAACGAATTCACGAACTTGATCGCGCCCGTGTCATCCACCCAGTGCTGGCCAAGGCCACCACCGAACGGCGACAGGATGTAGGGCGCGTAGGACGTGCCCGCGGCCGTGTCGTTACCTTCGTTGGAAACGCAGCCCTGTTCGGTCACGGTCTCGTCGCGATAGACGAAGTAGGGCTTCTGGAAGGTCGGCAGCGGCAGGAAGCGGTTTACGTGGTTGACCTCGTAGACCACCTGCGCCGGATCGATCGTCATCGGCGTATCGACGTAGGCCGGCCACGGGCTCGGCTGCGACTCGATGACCGTGCCCGTGCCCGTCGGCGCCGGGTTCCAGACGTAGTTCTTCTGGAAGACCGGCTGCACGCCGGAGTTCGGCAGCGACGGCAAGGAGCTGAAGTCACCGACGCACGGCACCGGGCGCCACTCGGAGTGACCAAGGAACATGCTCACGCGGTCGAACTCGTCAAAGACGAGAACGGTGCCCGTGAACGGCGCCCAATACATCTGCTCAACGTCGAGGTTGAAGTCGTATGGATCCGTGCGCGAAAGGCTCAGATCGACTTCGCGCCACAGGGTCTGCAGACGGCAACCGTACGGATTGAGCGGGTTCTGGATACCGGCCGTGAACAAGGTCGTCGCCGAGTTGGACGCGACCTGGTTCTCACTCGAGATCGAGGTCGGGCACCACGCCAGGTTGGTGCCTTGCGCCCCCACCGGCGCCTGGTTCAGGTTGTCAGCCACCTGACGCACACGGGTCGTCGGGCGCGCTTGCAGCTTGCCATCGAGGTAGACAAACGCACCGACCAGATCTTCCAGCGGGTAGGAGGCCGCCGGCACCGCCGAACCCGGAGCGGGGACTTCGGCCGGAGTCAGGTAGGAAGGCTGCTCGTCTTCGTCGCGGCTCGCAAAACGGCGAACCAGGGACACCGCCAGGTTGTTCTCGAAGAACGGCACCGTGCCGTTCATGCGCGTATCCACGGTGAACGGGATGACGACGTTGTTGTTGTAGGCAGGCGTCGACGCTTGCAGATCAATCTCGTTGCCGGCGAGGTCGCGAATGCCACCGTCGGCCGAGTTGGCGATCAGGTGCAGGAAGAAGCGGTAATCGGCACCAGCCGGCGGATTCCGCATCGTGTCATCGAGGTAGAAACCGGTCGTCGGCTGCAGGCGCAACGCAGTCTGCGACCCGTCCTCGTCAAACACCCGAGCCGTGACCAGGTACGGAGTGCGGTACTTCGCGAGATTGAACGCGGCCGGGTCCATGCCCTGTTGCCCCGCATTGTTCGGAACCGTCGCGATGAAGTCGTCGATGCCGGCCTGACTGGCCAGATCGCGCATCGCGAAGAAGAAGGTGTCGGCCCACTTCACGGTGCTGGTGTCGACCGGCTTCGTGAAGCGCACGACGGCACCTGCGAACGGCGAGACGTTCTCGTTGGGCGCACTCGGCGAACCATCGAGGTTGGGCAGCGGCGTCGGCGTGAAGCCGAGGAAGTAGCGCGGATCGTCGCCCGCCCCCGGACCTGCGCCGGCGGAAAACTCCGCGACGCAGACCGCTCGCGGCGCATTCAGCACCAGCCACGGCTCACGTTCGGAAGTCGACGCGGGATAACCGGGAATATTGCGCGGGTCGATGCTCTCGAGGTTCGTGACGTTGCGCACGCGCACCCGCACGTGCTGCGCGGACGGCTGGCCACGATCGTCGTCGGGGTCAACCACGACTTCCGACGTCGCAAAGGGCACACCTGAGTTGCCGGTGATGAAGCGGAACACGTCGCCGACATCGACCTCGTGGTTGATGCCGTCCTTGTAGACCGTGATCTCGTGTGTGAACTCGTTGATGCGCTCAACGCGCTCGAGATACATGACGATCTCGCCGACGATGCGCAGCGGCAGCGGATCGCGCACGAACCCCTTCGCCAGGTCCGCCGACGTGTCGTCAGCGTTGCCCGAACGGAAGTCGCGCACGATGGACTTGCGCCCACTGTTGTTCAGCCCCGTGAGTCCGAGTGGTTCGCGCAGACTTGGAATCGCCAGCGGCCCTTCCATCGCGATCGCCACGCGGATGTTGGCGCTGACCTGGTCAGGCGACGCTGGCAGACCAGCCGCATTGTTGCGGGTCTGGTACTGCAAGCCTTCGGTGCCGAGCAGAACCGGGTCGAGAATCAGTGTGGTCTCCCCCACGACGACGCGCACCGGAATCGGCTCCACACCACCAGCCTGGTTGGGATCACCCGCAAGGCGCAGCAGCTGAACGGCTTCCGTATTGCGCAGACCGACGACTTCGCCGGCGGAATTGCGTTCCACGAAGAAGCTGTCCTCGACGCCCAACGGCGCCGAGAAATTGATCTGGACCGCGGAATTGCGCGGCACCACGGCAAATGGCCGTCCCGGGCCATTCTGTCCATAGATCATCGGCGTCACTTCGCGCGCCTGATTGTCCAGCGCCTCGAACGCCGCCTTGAAGGCATCCGACGTCAGTTCGCGCGTGATGAAAAGGCGCGGCTGCAGCGTGTCCGGATCCGAGCCGATGAAGTCGTAGAGGATCTCGTCGTCGCGCTTGTTCTCATTGGTCGCGCGCTCGTCCTGGATATCCGGGCCGACCAGCACGTCCTTGCGATACAACGCGCGCGTCGAGCCCTCCGGCGTCGTCTGCAGGCCGTACACGTCGACAAGCCGACCGTACTGGACGCTTGACACCTGAGGCTGACGCGTCGAGGGCGTCACGCTTCCGGTCGTGCCACCGCCCCCACCGCTGCAGGCAGCGAGTAGAGAGCCGGCAGCCAGCGCGGCAGCACGAAGGAACCGATTCCGCGTCGAATCCGCGGCGATCGGCAACGAAGGGCAGGAGCTGTTGTCTGACATGATCCTCAACAGGAGCTGTTGTTTCCGAACTTCGTTGGGCCCCTGCCATCAGGCAGAGTCTTGGAAGTGCAGAACTGCGGACACAAGAGTCGACCCCGCCTTCGCTTCCAGACCGTCGCGTCCATGAGGGCAGGCGCGGGGACCAGTTGCGGGACGAGAGCCATGGGATGTTACATCGGGTGGCGCTGGATGTCGGCTCTAGTGACCATGCCACCCAGGCCAGGGGGACGAGCGATGTTCATCAAACATCATGCCGCCCAGCGCACAGATGGCAAGAGCCCACAAGACTCTCTCGGCAATGGGGTTAGAGAGACGTGATCGGATCGGGGAAGCGACCATGACGAGGCACCTGCGCGCTTCTCGGGTGCGATATCGCTCGGCGGATTCTCCAAGCCGTCCCGCGACAAGACGTTCCAGTCGAGTAGACGTGCGGAGCAAGAAATGCGAGGAGCACAACGCATGGCCGAACCCCCGCCAGAACGGTCTCAGTTCTGGGCTGCCACAAATCCGGCCGCCTGCGCCTGCGCTTCGGATTCGAAGTAGACACGGTCTTCCGACTTGATGCGCCGAGCCTCGGCAGAGTTGTAGCGGTGGAAGGCGCGACTCTGCAGGTGACCGACAAAGCGGGCCTCCACTTCGCGCTCGCAGTACGCGCAGGACAGCACCGGAGGCACCTCCGCTTCGCGCAACCGGAAGTCGCGCACGAGGTACCGCACGCCTTCGTTGTTGGTGATGCAACGCTCGTTGCGACAACGTAGCCCCGCCCCGGCCTCCATTCCCGGACTGACCGAGAGCATCGCTGGCCGCGCGGATCGCAACTGGATCTTGCCGAGCAGGAAGGCCATCAGCGCCATGCGCATCGGCACACCAAGCTCCGCCTGCCGGAAGTAGACCGACCGCGGATCGTCATCGACGTCGTAGTCAATCTCGTCGACGCGCGGCAACGGATGCATGATGCGCGCATCCTTGGCGGCAGCGGCATCGAGGGTCTTGCGACCCAATCGCGGATAATTCGCAGTCGTCTCGCCGGTGTGACGCTCGCGCTGCGCTCGCGTCATGTAGATCGCGTCGATGCGATTCACTTCGACGTTGGTGAGGTTGGTGAATAGAGCCAGCTGGTGCGGTTTGCTCGACGTGAGGTACGCCGCGGCGTTGCTGCTGCCGGCGATGCCAGGCAGATCACCGACGGAGGCCGCTGCGGTCTGGATCCCGAAATCGCGGCGCAGGCGATGCAGCACGTAGTCGGGCAACTCAAAGCCCGGATACGGCATCGTCACGATGTTGGCGCCAAATCGGGCCAGCGCGTAGCAGAACGAGTGGATCGTGCGCGAGTAGCGCAGATCGCCGCAAAGCACCACTTCGAGGCCTTCCAAGCGCCCCTTTTCCTTCCAGAGCGTGTAGAGATCGCACAGGGTCTGGGTCGGATGTTCGTGCGCACCATCGCCACCATTGACGACGGGCACGCGGGCGTAACGCGCCGCAACGCGGGCAGCACCATCCTCGGGATGACGTACGACGAGGATATCCGCGTAGCTACCGCCGACGACGCGCACGGTGTCGGCCAGGGACTCGCCTTTCGAGCGGCTCGTGTTCTTCTCGTCCGCAGCCGTGATGACCCCGCCACCTAGGCGCAGCATGGCCGATTCGAACGACAACCGCGTGCGCGTGCTCGGCTCGAAGAAGAGCGTCGCCATGATCGTGCCGGAGCACAGATTGGACCACGCCCTGAGGTTGCCGCGGAACTCGTCCGCATGGTGAAAGAGTTCGAGGATCTCCGCCGTGCTCAGGTCCTCGATGGATACCAGATCGCGCTTTTCGTGGTCGGCCATCGAAGGCGCGATCATGCACACGACAAGGCCCGGCGACAACGACGAACGCGATCCCGTGCCGGGATCGGCGCGACTAAAGCTCGGCCGAAGTGCGCAGTGACTCCAAGTCGGCGAGCTGCTGACGATCCAGCGCTGCTGGACCGCCCACACGGCCCGCCACCGGCAGTCGGCGCGAAGCCCGCAACAGCTCCCCAACCTCGTTGCGCAACGTGTCCGCGCCTGCCGCCAGGCAGGAGGTTCGCAGGTGGCACGGCATGTCGGCAGGCCACGGCGCAGCAGGCAGGTCGACCTTGTTGGCAACGACGAAGGCGCCACGCTCGGCTAACTCGCGATCGAATGCCGAGGGACCTCGACTTGCATCCACCACGAGGAGCACATGCCCCGCAGCGCGCAGGGCCCGCCCCACCTCGATAGCTTCCCGATCGACCTCGGCTTCGCATGGGCCTTCCCCCGCCGTATCGACGAGTTCGTAGGGATAGCCCGCCAGCGTCGTCTGCTCCGCCACGGCATCGCGAGTGAGCCCTGGCATGGGACCTGTGAGCACACGTTCGCGAAACAGCAGCCGATTGAACAGCGTCGACTTGCCTGCGTTTTGTGCGCCGGCGAGCACCAGCCGCGCAGGCACGACGTGCGCCAACGCCGCGCGCGACCGCTGCAGAGCCTCGTCCATGGCGATCTGGCGTTTGCTGCCCGACATCGCTGCCAGCTCAAGAAGGAAGCCCCGGAATGACCACTGCCGCTGCTCAAGGGCCAGCTCGAGTTGTTCTGGACCAAGCGCTTCGAGCAGCAGGCGATCCGCCGGCTCCATGGGCAAGCTCGCAGGCTGCACGACAAACCGACGGCGCAAGGTCGCCAGCACAGCGGGCGAACCGTGCAGGTGTAATTCGGTCGTGCCATTGCCGTGGCTCACGACGAGGACTTCGTCGACCGAAGTACCGTCGATTTCCAGCATGGCCAGGCGCGGCACGCCGGGCGGCAAATGCGGCCAAGGTGCTCCGTTGCGGGTCTTCAAGCACGCCAACGCGGCCTCGCGTTCTTCCGCAAGCACGAGCACGACCGCAACCCCAGCGACGCCAGGCGGAGTCAGGAGCCGCACGGTCGTTCGGCCGCCAGGATGGCCAGCCCCTGATGCACAAGATCGTCCACGTGCGTGGCCTGCAAACGCGTTGAGCGCAGAAGGCGAGCCGCATTGCCTCCCGTCACGAGAACCCGCGCGGAGCCACGCGCCACGCGCAGCGTCTCGGCGACGAGCCGCTCCACCAGGCCACAGTAGCCAAGCAATACGCCAGCCGTGACCGCGTTCTGCGAACTACGCGGTGGCATGGCGGGAGAAGCATCGAGGTCTGGTGCCGGCAAGGCCGGCGTGGTCGCCGCCAATCCGGCAACGAACGCCCGCAGGCCAGGCGCAATCGCTCCACCACGGAACGTGCCGTCGTCTTCGACGAGGTTCACGGTCGTCGCCGAGCCACAGTCAACCACCACCGCCCGACCGAAGCGGCGATGCGCAGCCAGCGCAGCAAGCCAACGGTCTGCGCCAAGCGTATGCGGGGTCAGGTAGTCGAGCGGCAGC
Organism: Planctomycetota bacterium; assembly: GCA_020851075.1. Classification (GTDB taxonomy): domain Bacteria; phylum Planctomycetota; class UBA1135; order UBA1135; family UBA2386; genus JADZDL01. The sequence goes on from JADZDL010000014.1 coordinate 37,053, forward strand.
GGACAAAGCAGATCACGGCCGGCCACCTCGATGGGAATCGCGAGCAGGGCAGCAAATGCCGCCAGCCCTTCGGGCACCACCGAAACCGCGACGCACCGCGACGGAGCAGTTCCCGCCACGAAAGCCCGCATGGCCGCGATCGTGGCTGCCCCTTGGCCGGGCACCTCGAAACGCTCCCGCCGCCCCTTGGCATGGTCGAGGCAATCGAGCGTGCTATTGCCACAATCGAGGGTCAGCAACTTGGCGGCGATCTGGCCCATCATGTTCCGCGGTGCAGGCGGCGCAACTCGCGAGTGGCGTACTTCGCGGTTAGCGGTCCGGAGCCTGGTAGGTGCGCTCGACGATCTGGCCACCCGACAACCACTTGGTGACGAACGTGCGGACCCCCTTCTTGTACTCGGTCTTGCCAAACTGCATCGCCTGCGCCTGCGTCTGCACGGGTCGGTTGTTGACCTCGAGCAATACGTCGCCCTGCGAAACGCCAAGCTGGCTGGCGACCTTGGCGTCGATGTTGCGCACCTGCAAGCCGCGCGTCGAGCCGACCTTGCTCACGTAGGTGTCGAAATTGACCTTCTCGAAGAACTGGTCCGGGTTCTCGCGAATGCGCTCCTCATCGCGCCGCCCGATGTGGCGCACGTTGTTGATGAGGGTCGTGTCGTCGACCTCCTGCCAGGTATTGGAACTTGCCACCGGGGCGGCGACGGCCTGGCCCGAACCACCAGCCGCTGGTTGGCCGTTGAGACGGTGCAATTCGCGCAACAGGTCCTGGCTGAGGTTCATGCTGGTCTTCAGCAGTTCCTCCTCCTTCGGCTCCTGCGCAGCCTCGCCGTCCTTCGGCGGCGGCGGCGTACGAACGAAGTAGGCGACCTGTGCCGAAGAGTCGACACGGACCAGCTTGATGTCATCGAACGGCGGCCACAGCTTCGGATCGCGCCGAGGATCGCCATCGCCCTGGATCCAGACCTTCTGGATGAGCTCGCGCCCCACCATTGAGGTCGGCACGGGCGTCTGGGCCCGAGCGCCGCGATTGCCGGCACCCGCGTTACCCTGCCCACCCTGGTTACCACGGCCCTGCGGCCCATTCGGATTGCCAAGTGGACGCTGTGGCGGTGCCACATCGCGCAGCATGGCCGCCGCCCCGGATCCCGATGCGGTCGACGTTTCCCGCAAGTACCACTCGGGGGCCTGAACGTTGGCCTCCGGCTTGTAGCGCACGATCACGTGCGACAATTCCCCCTTGCCCTGGTCCTTCGGGTCGTAGACCAGCGAAACCAGCTCGATGATCTGCTCGAGCGGACGGGCCTCGACCTTTACTTCGGTCACCTTTGGCTTTTCGACGACGGTCGGGTCCTTCGGTGGCGGCGGCAACTTGCCCGTGAAGTTGATGTTCCGGAACTGGGACCACCACGTAGCCGTGCGATCACTGTAGCTCCAGTCGGCAACCACCGCACCTTGCCCCTTGCCCGTCGCAACGCGGTCCGTCGCTTCCTTGATGCCCTTGGCGGTGGAGGCCTCGCGTGCCGCCTTGGACACCAGCGGGACGCTCTTGTAGACGATCCAACCAGCGGCACCAAACAGGCCTGCTGTAACGGTATAGAGCAGGAATGGGATAGGCAGCTTCATGGGATAGACAACGTCAGTGTCGACCGGATGGTCTACGACAGGGGAAGTCTGGGGCTGGAACGCAGTGCCCCCGAGCCGGGGTTACGACGTTGCCAAGCGTCTGAGACGCGTTCGGGCTCAGGTTCTTCCCTGGAAGCCCGTTTCGGACCAGGCGGGACCAGGAAAGGTGCGCGGAGTTTGCGGAAAGTGCCGCACCAACGCAACTCCGGAACCGCCCAACCTTGAACCAAGGCTGTCAGCACGCGCCGTCTTGGGCTTTGGATCGCGAGGGTGGAAATGACGATGGGCCACCCCGCGTAGCCGGCGAGGAAGCCCAATCTTGGCCGCAGACACTGCGCGACCACGGAGAGACCCGATCTGATCGCCTGCCTGACGAAAGGACAGGCCGGCCGGAAAGCCGGGCGTCTAGTACGCGAAGTGGCTGTAGGCGCTGTTCGCCTCGGCCATCTTGTGCACGTTTTCCTTCTTCGTCACGGCCGAACCCTGGTTGTTGAACGCGTCAAACAACTCTTCGGCGAGCGACTTGGCCATCGGCTTGCCACGCTTGGCGCGGGCAGCATCGACGAGCCAGCGGATCGCCAGGCTCTGCTGGCGACGCTTGTTCACCTCGCGCGGCACCTGGTAGGTCGCGCCACCCACGCGCTTGCTGCGCACTTCAACACGCGGCTTGATGTTGTCGATCGCCTTCGAGAAGACATCAACGGGATCGGCGTTCTCGACCTTCTTGCAGACGAAGTCGACGGCTTCGTAGAAGATGGCCTGAGCAGTGGTCTTCTTCCCCTGCAGCATGATCTTGTTGATGATCTTGCTGGCCAACTTGTTGTTGTAGCGGGGGTCACCCTTCAGGAAGACTTCAGTGGACTTGTAGGAGCGAGGCATCGGAAGCTCGGATCAGCGGTAACTGCGAATACTGCGGGGAAGAACCCTGCGGGGAAAAGGACCTTCTAGGGCACTTACTTCTTGGGGCGCTTCGCGCCGTATTTGCTGCGGCTGCGACGGCGATTCTCGACACCCGAAGCATCGAGGCAACCACGCAGAACGTGATAGCGCACACCGGGAAGGTCGCGCACACGACCACCACGGATCAGCACGATCGAGTGCTCCTGGAGGTTGTGGCCTTCGCCTGGAATGTAGACCGTCGTCTCCTTGCCGTTGCTGAGACGAACGCGGGCGATCTTGCGAAGTGCCGAGTTCGGCTTCTTCGGCGTCATCGTCTTCACCTGCAGACACACACCACGCTTCTGCGGGCAGGCATCGAGGATAGGCGACTTGCTCTTGTACTTGATCTTCGTGCGGCCCTTGCGGATGAGCTGGTTGATCGTGGGCATACTAGTGTGGCTACGCGGTCCGAGAATTCAGGGGGTGGGAAGATAGAGAAAAGCCTGCCAATTGCAACCCCATCCCGGGGACTGCGCCACAGAAGTATGGTGGCCTCCCCCAGCGCTTTGCGGCGCCCCTCCTCGGGTGCACCGTATTCAGCGAGCCGAGGGATGTTCGGCAGAGCTCTGGATGGGCGACTACTCTGCCTGTTGGCCCGGGGTAGGAGCTGCGGGCTCGTCGATGCCCTCGAGGCGAATCACCGGCCCGCCCTGATCCAGGAAGCCCTGACGGCTCAAGCGACCGATCTCTTCGGCCGCAGCCTGGAGGTCGACGTTCTTGCGCACGCGCGTCTTCTGGTATTGGCGGAAGCCTGTGCCGGTCGGCACGAGATGGCCAAGGATGACGTTTTCCTTGAGACCCACGAGGTCGTCGCGCTTGCCGGCCAACGCAGCCTCGGTGAGCACCTTGGTCGTCTCCTGGAAGGAAGCGGCCGAGATGAACGAGTCCGACTGCAGCGAAGCCTTGGTGATACCAAGCAGCAGCGGGGAAGCCGTCGCGGGCTTCTTGCGCTGGCTGCGCAGCACCTGGTTGGCCTCACGGAACCGGAACTTGTCGGCGACTGCACCTGGCAGGAAGTCGCTGTCACCCGGATCCTCGACCTGCACCTTGCGCATCATCTGCGCGAGGATGATCTCGATGTGCTTGTCGTCGATGCTCACGCCCTGCGCGCGATACACCGTCTGGACTTCGCGCAGCAAGTAGTTCTGCACGGCCTTCTCGCCTTGGATCGCGAGAATGTCGTGCGGGACCTGCGGACCGTCGACGAGCGACTCACCGGCCTTGACGTGGTCACCGCGGTGCACACGAAGGTTCTTGCCTTGCGGCACCAGGTGTTCGCGTTCGAGGCCACCTTCGCCCTTGACGACGATCGTACGCTTGCCGCGGCGCTTGTCGCCGAGCTCGATGAGACCGTCGATCTCCGAGAGAACCGCGGGGTCCTTGGGTCGACGGGCTTCGAACAATTCGGTGACGCGAGGCAGACCACCCGTGATGTCCTGGGTGCCCTGAATCTCGCGCGGCGTCTTCGCAAGCAACATACCTGCCACGACGCGCTGGCCGTTTTCGACCTCGATGTAGGCCTTCTCGGGGATCGGATTGATCGTGAGGCGATTGCCGTTCTCGTCCTCGATCATGATCTGCGGATGCAGATCGCCCTTGTGCTCGATCAAGACCTTGCGCTGGACCTTCGTATCGGCGTCGCGCTCGACCTTGAAGGTCTTGCCTTCGAGGATGTCCTCGTAGCGCACGAAGCCGGTGACTTCGGCCAGAATCGGGTTGTGGTGAGGATCCCACGAGCAGAGCACCGTGGACTCCTTGATCTCCTGCCCGTCCGTCACGTGCACGATGGCACCCAGCGGAATGGCATGGCGCTCGAGTTCACGATCCTTGGCGTCGATGATGAGCAACTCACCCTTGCGCTTCAGCGCGATGACCTGCTTCTTGCCACGATCCTCGATCTTGCCTTCCTTGCTCTCGGCGGTCTCGACTTCGACCGTCGTGAGGTTGGCGAACTGGATGCGGCCCGGACGCTTGTTCTTGATTTCGGAGTCTTCGACCTTCTTTGAGGCCGTGCCACCGATGTGGAACGTGCGCATCGTGAGCTGCGTGCCTGGCTCACCGATCGACTGCGCGGCGATGATGCCCACCGCGAGCCCCGGCTCGGCCGTGGCGCTGCGCGACAGGTCCATGCCGTAGCAGCGTGCGCAGATGCCCAGAGGCGCTTCACACGTGAGTGGCGAACGGACCAGGATCTTCTCGCTGCTCGCCACGCGCTCGATGCGCTTGGCGATATCGACCGTGATCAGCTGGTTCTTCTCGACGATGACGTCTTCGGTCATCGGGTCCATGATGGTGTGGCGCGAGACGCGACCGCGCACCGCGTCGACGAAGGTCACCGCGACCTTGTCACCCTGGTAGACGGTGCCCTTCTCAACACCCATCTCGGTGCCGCAATCTTCGACCGAGATCACCACGTTCTGCGCAACGTCGGCAAGCTTGCGCGTAAGGTAACCCGAGTCAGCCGTCTTCAACGCCGTATCGGCGAGACCCTTGCGGGCGCCGTGCGTCGACGAGAAATACTCGAGCACGCGCAGGCCTTCGCGGAAGTTCGCCTTGATCGGCTGCTCGATGATCTTGCCCGAGGGCTTGGCCATCAAACCGCGCATACCGGCGAGCTGACGGATCTGCTCGACCGAACCACGCGCCTTCGACATGACCATGCAGAAGATCGGGTTGACGTACGGCTTGCCGTCGCGCGTGTCATTGCGCAACTCGTGCAGCATGTCCTCGCCGATACGCTCGCGAGCATGGGTCCAGGAGTCGATGACCTTCAGGTAGCGCTCGCCTTCCGTGATGATGCCACGCTGGTGGGCCAGGTGGATCTTCTCCACTTCCTTCTGGGTCTGCGCGATGATCTTGTCCTTCGCCGGCGGCACGACCATGTCGTCCTTGCCGAACGACAAGCCGGCGCGGGTAGCGGCCTTGAAGCCAGCTTCCTTCATGTTGTCGAGCAGACGCAGCGTGGCGTCGCGCCCGAGCAGCAAGTGACAGTCGGCAATGATGTTCGACAGACCCTTCTTGTCGAGGTCGTGGTTGTAGTAGTGCATCCCCGGCTCGAGGATCTCATTGAACATGATGCGGCCGGGAGTCGTCTCAACCAGCGTCTTGCCGTCCGTGCGGATCGTCGTGCCCTGCGTGCGCACTTCGATGCCCGCAGCAAACTGCACCTTGATACGCGCGTGGATGTGGACCTTGCCCATCGAGTAGGCCATCCACACTTCATCGCTGCTCGCGAACGTCTTGCCTTCGCCGATCTCGCCCGGGCGGGCAAGGCTCAGGAAGTAGCAACCGAGCACGATGTCCTGGTTCGGCGCGATGATCGGGCCGCCGTGCGCAGGTGAGAAGATGTTGTTCGTCGACAACATCAAAGTCGACGCTTCGATCTGCGCTTCGAACGACAGCGGCAGGTGCACTGCCATCTGGTCGCCGTCGAAGTCGGCGTTGAAGCCCGAGCAGACCAGCGGGTGGATGCGGATCGCGTTGCCTTCGACGAGCACTGGCTCAAACGCCTGAATACCGACGCGGTGCAGCGTCGGAGCGCGGTTGAGCAGGACCGGGTGATTCTGAA
>JADZDL010000015.1 GCA_020851075.1 Planctomycetota bacterium
CGAGATGGCGGCGCCGATCGCCGCGCTGCGGCACGTGCAGTTCGACCTTGCCACCACGTTTGTGTTCGAGCCACTGCGTGATGATCAGGGCCTCGGCCGGCTGGAACGGCAGCAAGACCATCGGCGGCACATACCGATCCCCTTCGTAGAAGCGCCCGAGCAGTTCGCCGAGCAGCAGTTCGTCGGGCAAGCCACTGCGGAACGCGTGGCGCCGGCAGTTTTCGAGCGCGCCGCCGCGGAACGAGAGGAACGCGACCGCCACCTCCTCGCCGCTGCGATGCATGCCGAGCGCATCTTCGTCGCCCACGTTGGCGATGACGGCCTGCGGTTCGGCCGTGAACTGCAACGCCTGGATCTGCTCCTTCAGGGCCTGCGCGCGCTCAAACTCGAGATTCTCGGCGGCCTCTTGCATGCGGCCGCGCAGATCGTGCAGCACCGGCCCGACCTCCCCGCGCAGGATCCGCACCGAATGGTCGAGCAGCCCTTCGTAGGCTTCGCGCGTGACGAGGTCGACGCACGGCGCCGGACAACGACCGATCTGGTGCTTGATGCACGGGCGCGTGCGGTTGGCAAAGACGTGATCGCCGCAATCGCGCAACGGCACGATCTTGTGCAGCAAGCGCAGCGTGCGGCGCACGGCCTTCGCCGAGGCGAACGGGCCAAAGTACAACGCCCCATCGTCCTGCCGCCGCCGCACCAGCCGATACCACGGCCAGGCTTCACGACGGTCGAGCCGCAGCAGCAAAAACGCCTTGTCGTCCTTGAGCTTCAGGTTGTAGCGCGGCTGCTTCTTCTTGATGACCGTGTTTTCGAGCAGCAACGCCTCCTGCTCGGTCGCCGTCGCGATGAATTCGACATCGGTGGCCTCCTCGGCAAGGAAGCGCAGTTGGTAGCGGCCATCGCCACCGGGTTTGAGGTAGCTGCGCACCCGCGCGCGCAGGTCCGCCGCCTTGCCGACGTACAGCGTCTCCCCATCCTGGTCGGTGAACACGTAGACCCCGGGCCCGGTCGGGAAACGTGAGACCTTGTCGACGATGCGGGCGTCCATGCGGCGTGCAACAGCAACGATGCGCTGCGGCGCCGCGGGATCAAGGGCACTTCCTCGATCCCATGCGGCCGAAGTCTTGGGCCATGGCCGCTCCGAGCGCTATCGTTCCCCCACTCCGATGAGCCAGCCGATCGACCCGATTCCCGACGCCTTCAAGGTCCCGTTCACGTGGCTCGACGGCAAGTGCGTGCCCACCGAGCAAGCCGTCGTGCCCGTCATGACCCACACGCTGCACTACGGACTCGGTGCGTTTGAAGGCATCCGCGCCTATGACGGCGCTCGCGGTCCCGCCGTGTTCCGCCTGCGCGAACACATCGAACGGCTGTTCCGCTCGACGACCATGCTGCGCCTCGAAATGCCGTTCTCGGTGGACGAACTGGTCCACGCCTGCACCGACGTGATGCAGCAGAACCGGCTGCGCGATGGATACCTGCGCCCGATCGTGTTCCTCGACGACGGCAAACGTGGCCTGGCCGCGACCAACAACCGCGTGCGCGTGGCGATCGCAACCTGGCCGTGGGGCCGCTACCTCGGGGACGAAGGCGTGCAGCGCGGCATCCGCGCCCAGGTGTCCTCCACCGTGCGCATGAATGCGCGTTCGTTCCTGCCCAAGGGCAAGATCAACGGCCAATACGTCAATTCGATCCTCGCCAAGCGTTCCGCCCTGCTGGCAGGCTTCGACGAAGCGATCCTGCTGGATGACGATGGCAACGTCGCCGAGGCCACCGGCGAAAACCTCTTTGTTGTGCTCGGTGGCGCCGTTGTGACACCGCCACTATCGCAGCCGATCCTCGCCGGCATCACGCGCGATTCGGTGATGACGATCGCGCGTGGTTTGGGATATGAGGTTCGCGAACAGGGTTTTGCGAAGGACACGCTGTTCACGGCGGACGAGGTGTTCCTGACCGGAACGGCGGCCGAGATGACCCCCGTGCGCGAAGTGGATGGTTACCGCATCGGAAACGGCGCGCGCGGGCCGATCACCGAGCGGTTGCAGAAGGTGTATCTCGATACCGTGCACGGGCGCGTGGCGGAGCGGGCGGACTGGTTGACGACCTACACGGTCTGAGTGGCTACACGGTCGGAGTGGCCGATTACGCCGGCAGTTCGTGCACCGATAAGAGCCCGTGACGCCGCCAGCCAAGGGTGAGCATCCAGGTGCGCGCGTCCGCGACCGGGCGTACGATCGCTTCGAGGCCGCGTACGCGGAACACCTCGCGGAAGCCGTCGAACCAGGGCGCACTGGTGTAGGTATCGATGGCGGCGGGCACTCTGACCTCGCGGCCTTCGGCCGCATGTTTCTTGCCATTCCCCAGCACGTAGCGCGGCACGTTGCGAACGTCGCGCGGAGTCTTCAGGATACGATCGTGGTAGCGGTCCGCGAACACCCGACCGCGGCGCCCCCAGAGCTTGTTGAGCGCGCGGGCGATCCGGATCATGAGCCCCTGCAGGCCCCGTGACAACGAAGTCCGATCGTGGGCCTCGACCACGAAGTGCAGGTGGTCGTTGAGCACGGCGTAGTGCGTGAGGCGAAAGCCGCTGCGCGCGCAACCGGCAGCGAACGCGGCTCGAAGCGTGGCGTATTCGCCTCGATTGCGCAGCCGCGGCAGGCCCCGCTGCAGCTTCAGCGTGACGTGCGCGGGAAAGCGCGCCGCCAACGGAACTCTGGCAACGTGAGCGACCCCAGCCTGTCCGTGTTTCGGCTTCCGGCCAGCACCAGGACGTCGACCGCCATGCTGCGGGCGGAATGGCAGAACCGCAGGGGCCGCTGGTTGCCGGTCGCTGCGCCGGACGGTCCGTCGGGTGGGCTCGATACGCTTTCCCATCTTGATTCGGCACTTATACTATGGCGGCGGTACAGAATCCAGTTTGCGAGGTAGATTATGGGCAGCCAACACCCAGCCAGCCCCCCTGCCGGTGCACACGACCGCGCACCGCAGCCCCAGCGAATCAGCAGCCCCGCGGCTCCGCCGGGGACCGCTCCCCCGCTCTACAACAACTCCATATCGACCTTCTCGAGTCGATACACCTCATCGCGAATGCGCGCGGCGAGTTCGAAATCGAGGTTCTTCGCGGCCGCCATCATCTCGGCGCGCAGCATCTTCACGTGCTGCAGCATCTCCTTGTGGTCCTTGAACTGGCGCTTTGGGGCCACCGGACCTGGGCCCGCAGCTTCGACCGGATTGCCCGCCTGCTGCTTGCCGCGTCCTTTGCCGCGTTTGCCCTTCTTCTGGCCCGGCAATGGCAGTTCGCCATCCTCGTCGGGCGGCGCTTCCATGAGGTCGCGCACCGGCTTCTGGATCGTCGTCGGCGTGATGCCGAACTCGGCGTTGTGCGCAATCTGCTTGGTGCGGCGACGATCCATTTCCGAGATCGCGGCTTCGATCGAATCGGTGCGTCGGTCGGCATAGAGGATCACGCGACCCTCGACGTTGCGCGCGGCGCGGCCGCAGGTCTGGATCAGCGACGTGCGATTGCGCAGGAACCCCTCCTTGTCGGCGTCGAGCACGGCGACCAGCGTCACCTCGGGAATATCGAGGCCTTCGCGCAGCAGGTTGATGCCGACCAGCACGTCAAACACGCCGAGCCGCAGGTCGCGGATCAGCGCCGTGCGTTCGAGGCTATCGATATCGCTGTGCAGGTAACGCACCTTGATGCCGAGGTCGCGCAGGTAGTCCGTGAGCTCTTCTGCGGAGCGCTTCGTGAGCGTCGTGATGAGCACACGTTCGTGCTTCTGCACACGAAGGCGCACTTCGCCGAGCACATCGTCAACCTGGCCCTGCGCCGGACGCACTTCGACGGGCGGATCGAGCAGGCCGGTCGGCCGCACCACGAGCTCGGTGACACGTTCGGCGCTGCGCTGGAACTCGTAGGCACTCGGCGTGGCCGATACGAACAGGATCTGCCGCAACAGCCCTTCGAACTCGTCAAACTTGAGCGGCCGATTGTCGAGCGCACTCGGCAGTCGAAACCCGAAGTCGACGAGCGTCGTCTTGCGCGCGCGGTCGCCGCGATACATGCCACCCGACTGCGGAATCGCCACGTGGGACTCATCGACGACGAGCAGGAAGTCATCGGGAAAGTAGTGCAGCAACGTCGCCGGCGGCTGCCCCTGGGCGCGGCCATCGAGATGCCGACTGTAGTTTTCGATGCCCTGGCAGATGCCGGTGGCGCGCATCATCTCGAGGTCATGGCGCGTACGCTGGCCGAGGCGTTGGGCTTCGAGCAGCTTCTTCTTGCCCTCGAGTTCGGCGAGCCGGCTCTCGAGTTCGACCTCGATCGACTCACAGGCGCGCTGCAGCTGATCGCCCGTCGCCACGTAGTGGGTCGTCGGGTAGATCGTGATCTGTTCCAGCGTCTCGAGCACCTCGCCGCGCAGCGGATCGATCGCCGTGATCGACTCGACCTCATCACCGAACATCTCGAAGCGGATCGCGCGCGCATCTTCGTAGCTCGGGTAGACCTCGACGACGTCGCCCCGCACGCGGAAGCGCCCCGCCTGGAAGTCGTAGTTGTCGCGCACGAACTGGATCGCCGTGAGCTGGCGCAACAACACGTCGCGGTCGATGCGTTGCCCCTTCGTCACGGTGACCGACAACTCGCGATAGGTTTCCGGCGAACCAAGGCCGTAGATGCACGAGATCGACGCCACGATCAGCACATCGCGTCGCTCCATGAGCGAACGCGTCGCCGAGTTGCGCATACGTTCGATCGCTTCGTTGATGAGCGCATCCTTCTCGATGTACGTGTCCGTCGTCGGCACGTACGCCTCGGGCTGGAAGTAGTCGTAATAACTGACGAAGTACTCGATCGCGTTGTGCGGGAAGAACGACTTGAACTCGGCGTAGAGCTGGGCCGCCAGGGTCTTGTTGGGCGCCAGGACGAGCGTCGGCCGCTGCAGTTGTTCGACGACCTTGGCCACCGTGAAGGTCTTGCCCGAGCCGGTGACGCCGAGCAGCGTGCAGGCCGGCGCCCCCCCGCCGATCCAGGAGCAGAGCTGTTCGATGGCCTTCGGCTGGTCGCCGGCCGGCCGCATGTCGGTTTCCATCCGGAAGCGCATGGGCACGGTTTTAGGCCAAAGTCGCGCCGACGCGACCTCTTTCGGCGTGTCTCCTGCCAGGCGCTTGTGCTGTGCCGTTGACCACCCGGGCGGGCGCGCTTACCGTCGTTGCCCTCCCACCCCTCCGACCGGCAAGGAATCCACGAACGTGTCCAGACGCGAACCCTCGGCGTCCCGCTCCTCCTCATCTTCCCGCGCCGGCAAAGGCGCAGCCGGTGGGCGCGCGCCCAAGGTGCGCACCGACGGCAAGGTCGATGTGAACTGCCCGCAGTGCGGCACCCAGTACCGCATCGCCGCCGACAACCTCGATGCCAAGATCGAGTGCCAGGAATGCCACCGCGTGTTCTTCGGCAAGACGGCGGTCGGCAAGCGTGCGAAGACCCAGGACAACTCGAAGACCTACATGATCTTCGGTGGCGTCGCGCTGGCGCTCATCGTCGGGTTCCTCGTCATCAACAGCAACAACCAGAACCAGGTCAGCAAGCCCAAACCCCAGGTCGAGACCAAGGCCGATCCCTATTCGCAGAGCAACCACCCGCGCACCGCGCAGCTAGTCAAGTGGGCGCAGGCCATCGGCACCGACAACAGCCTCGTGCTACAGACGCACAGTGACCTGGCGGCGATCACGACGACCTTGGGCATGCCGGCCGGTTCGGATGCCAATGCGGTGCTCACCGAACTGCAGACCAACGAAGCGACGAAGTACCTGCGGGAGCTGGTCTGCGAAAGCGCCCGCCTCGTCGACGAAGCCTCGATGGAGGCCCCGACCGGCAAGGGCCTCGTCTTCGTGACGCCAAAGCCAGGCACCGACGACTACATCAAGAACACGCGCGGCGAGATCGAAGTAGCGTTCCGCACGGAAGGGCAGCAGATCAAGGTCACCGGCTGGACCGTGACCATGAAGCCCAACCGCAACAACAAGAAGCCAGACCCGAACAACAAGGCACTGCCGCCGAGCAAGGACATCGCCAAGCCCGCCGAAGCCGAGATCACCGACTCCGCGGGCACCCGCAAGGTTGCCGAATCGAAGCCCGCCGCCGTGCCGCACTGGGACAAGGCCACGCCCGAACAGCAGGCCAAGGCCGACCAGATCGTCGCCGATATCCTGCGCAGCGCGAGCGCCGATGCGCCGCGCGGCCTGTTTGCGCGCACGCTGCTCGCCATCGACACGCTCGAAGCCAAGAAGGCGGCCGTGCCGCGCGTGCTCAACGCGATGTTCGAACTCTACACCGACGTGAACGCCAACAACGAGCAACTCACGCTGCTCGATCGCGCCATGCGCGACATCACGGGCTTTAGCGTCAACTACGAGTCCAAGGGCACCAACGACGCCGCGAAGGACAAGGCGCTGCGCGAATCGAGTGTTCGCCAGTGGTTTGCCTTCTGGTATCGCTACGCCAACGGCGAGCTCGACCAGTTCATCGACACGCGCGAGAACCTGGACGAACCGGAGCCGGATCCCAAGGCCAAGAAGAAGCAGTAACCGTCGCAGCACCCTCCCTCTCCCCCCTCGAATCGCGACAGGAATCCTCCCATGACCGTGACCCCTATCACCTGTGACAACTGCGGCGCCAAGTACAAGCTGCCGGAGTCGTTCACGGGCTCCCAGGCCAAGTGCCAGAAGTGCGGCAGCGTGATCGATGTGCAGAAGCAGCGCGGTCCAAGCCAGAGTGCTGTGACCCCGGCTTCGCCCGCGGCCAAACCCGCGGCGGCTCGCCCAGCGGATCGCCCAGCGGCGGCTGCCAAGCCCGCCGTCGATCGCAGCAAGGAAACAACCAAGGCAGAGCGTCCGGCGCGCCCGGCGCGGGCCGACAAGGCGGCGAAGGGGGACGATGGCGGCGGTGAGGACCGCAAGGGCCGTCGCGGCGAGCGCGAGAAGCCCGCGAAGAAGAACAACAACACGCCGCTGCTGCTCGGTGGCGTCGGCCTGCTGGCGATCGTCGTCGTCGTGGTCATCTTCATGATGAAGAAGGAACCGCCGAAGCAGGATTCGACGGCAGAGAAGCCAACAGTGGAGAAGCCAGCCGACAAGCCGGCGGAAAAACCGGCCGACAAGCCTGCGGAGAAGCCTGCCGACAAGCCGGCAGAGGTCCCAGCAGACAAGCCCGCGGACAAGCCCGCCGACAAGCCGGCCGAGCCGCCCGCGACCAAGCCGACGGACGCCAGCGCGACCCCGGACGCACCGGCGGCCACAAGCGACGGTCCCTGGGAGAAGATGAGCAACCCGCCGAAGAGCGCCGAGGACCTCACGGACCCGAAGACCTATCCGGAAGTTGTCTGGCCTGAGTCCATCGATGCGGCGAAGAAGGCTTCCATCCAGGCGTATTGCCAGGAGATCCGCGACGGTGGCCGCGCCGGCATCCAGGCCAAGCAGAAGCTCATGGAGCCCGACAACGAGTTCCCGGCCCTGTTTGGCATGGTCGAGCAATTGCGCCTGCTCGACTACCGCAACGACAATGACACGATGACGGGCTTCGAGTTCAACAAACTGCTCGAAGAGATCCTCTTCGAGATCAACGTCCGGTTCGCTTCGGCGCAGATCGGCGAGCAGATCAGCCTCAAGAAGGCCGAATGGAACAACCGGACCGTGAAGGCCTGGATCGCCTTCCTGGCGAAGTGCCCGGACGCCGACACGTTCAAGAAGGACCGCACCGCCCGCAAGGCCAAGGCCGCTGCGAAGGACAAGTAGCACGATCCGCGGCGGGTCTCGCTATGCTGCTCGGCCCGCCATGACAGACTTCGGCCGCGACCTCACCCCCACCGAAATCACCCGCCGCCTCGACGAGTACATCGTCGGGCAGCAGAAAGCCAAACGCGCCGTCGCGGTGGCCCTGCGCAACCGCTGGCGTCGCCGCCAGCTCGGTGCCGAACTCGCCGCCGATGTCTACCCGAAGAACATCCTGCTGATCGGGCCGACCGGCGTCGGCAAGACCGAGATCGCGCGCCGTCTCGCATCGCTAGCGCGGGCGCCGTTCATCAAGGTCGAGGCGACCAAGTACAGTGAAGTCGGCTACCACGGTCGTGACGTCGAATCGATGGTGCGCGACCTCGTCGACGCGTCCGTGGCGCTCGTGCGCGCCGAGAAGGTGAAGGAAGTCGAAGCCAAAGCCGCCGCCGCCGCCGAAGCGCGCATCTGGAACGTGCTGGCCGACGAGCTCGGACTCGCCGAGTACCAGGACCACCAGCGTGGCATGACGGGCAGCATGGAAGACGGTATCTGGCGGGCACGGCCGGCTTCGGCAGGCGCTCCGCCGCTGTCGCCCGAACAACTCGCGGAACGCGAACAGGCCCGCATCCTGCTGCGCCAGGACCTCACCGAGCGCAAGCTCGAGACGCGTCCGCTCGACATCGAAGTGCGCGATTCGCGCACGCCGACGCTCAGTGTGATGGGCCCGCAGGGCAACGAGACGATGGGCATCGACACCCAGGCGCTGCAAGAGCTCTGGGGCCGTTCGCCGGGCAACAAGACCAAGGTGCGCAAACTCACGATCGGCGAAGCGCGCAAGATCCTGCACGAGGAGGAAGCCGACAAGCTGCTCGACCAGGACGCCATCGCCGCCGAAGCGCTCGATCGCGCGCAGAACGACGGCATCATCTTCGTCGACGAAATCGACAAGATCGTCAGCTCAGGCGGCAGCGATGGTCCCGACGTGTCGCGCGAAGGTGTGCAGCGCGACCTGCTGTCGGTCGTCGAAGGCTGCGCCGTCTACACGCGCTACGGCCACATCCGCACCGACCACGTGCTGTTCCTGGCCGCCGGTGCGTTCCACTTCCACAAGCCGAGCGAACTGATCCCCGAACTGCAGGGCCGCTTCCCGGTGCGCGTCGCCCTGCAGTCGCTGACCGAAGCGGACTTCGTGCGCATCCTCGCCGAGCCGAAGAACGCGCTCACCCGCCAGTACGTCGCGCTGTTCCGCACCGAGAACGTCGACCTGTCGTTCACCAAGGGCGGCCTCGAACGGCTCGCCGCGCTGGCGTTCCGCGCCAACCGCACGACCCAGGACATCGGCGCCCGCCGCCTCATGACGATCCTCGAGAAGTGCCTCGAAGACCTGTCGTTCGACGCGAGCGAACGCTCCGGCCAGAAGATCGTCATCGACGAGAAGCTCGTCAACGACCGGCTCGGCGAAACGGGCGATGACAGCGACCTGATCCCGTACCGGCTCTAGCCCCAACGGCGGGCTGCTGGAGCTAGAATTCAGAATCCACCCGGATTTCCGGGAACCCACTGCGCCCTCGCTCGAACCACGCCCCTTCCCCCACCCGAAGCGCGCGCCTTGACCGAAATCTCGACCACGACCGTGCAGTTGGCCCAGCAGGGCGATCAAGCCGCCTGCCAGGCCATCGTCGAGGCCCTGCACCGGCCCGTGATCGCGACGATCTTCCGCTTCCTCGGCGTGCGCTACCGCCGCGACGTCGAGGACCTCGCACAGGAGGTCTTCCTCAAGGTGTTCCGCGCTCTGTCGCGCTTTGATCCAGCGCGCGCGAAGTTCACGACGTGGGTCTACACATTCGTGCGCAACCACTGCTTCGACGTGCTGAAGCGGCGCCGCGTGCCCACCTCCAGCCTGCACGCCAACGACCCCGACGAAGCGCCGCGCGACTTTGCCGACCGCCGCGAACTGGTGCCGACGCATGACGCCGAGAACCAGGAACTGGGCCGTCGGATCAGCGAAGCGCTCGGCACGCTCGGCGAAGAACAGCGCATGGTGTTCATCCTGCGCGAGTATGAAGGCCTCGACTTCAAGGAGATCGCCGAGGTCACTGGCGTGAGCGAAGGCACCGTGAAATCGCGCCTGTTCCGGGCCAAGGAAACGCTGCGCCAGGAACTCGAGCCCTACCTGAAGGCAGGTGCATGATGGGCCCCAACAAGCCTGAACGCGGCAACTCGGATCACGGCGGCGACGAGTTCCTGGACTGGAACGAAATCGAAGGCACGTTCGAAGGGCGTTCGTTCCCCAGCGAATCCGAATGGATGAACCTGCCAGCGCCGCCCATTGCGGACGACTTCGTGGCGCGCACGCTAGCGGCGCTGCGGGAAACGGCCCGGCACGAAACGGACCAGCACGGAACGAACCTGCGGAGTGACCAGCCGGAAGTCGCCACCGAAGGTGCCGCAGAAGGCACCGTCGTCGGCCACCTGCTCACGCCGGACCTGCTGGCTGCATTCAAGGCACCGGAGCCCTCCAAGGACTTCGTCGCCCGCACCCTGCAAGCCGTGCAGGACGATCGCCGCTCGCGGTGGCGCGACCTGCTCGCCAAGTACGTGGCGCCCGAACCGTCCCCCGAATTCGTCGCGCGCACGTTGCGGGCCCTCGCCAACGACGGCAACCTCTCGCCGCGCCCCGCCGCACGCAGCCGGGCGCACGCGCGTTGGGGCGTTGTGCGCAGTTCGTTGTCCAAACCCTGGTTCCTGTCGTTGATGGCCCTGGCGGCGGCGCTGTTCGTCGTGGTGATCCTGCAGCCCACCACGCCGGCCCCCTTCGAACAACGTGTCGCCGATTCGGCGCGGCCGTCCCTGGCCTCCACCTACGCCGCCAACCCGCTGCCAGCCGTGCTCGCGGCGCTGGAGTCGAGCGACGATCCCGAAGCGCTGCCGAGCGGCGGTGCGTCGGGCATGTGGCTCCTATTGCATCGGGAGGGCCGATGAGTCGCGCTCTACCCAGGCAACCACGATTGCCCCGGCGGCATCGGTTTCTACGCCTGGCGCTCGCCAACGCGCTCGCGCTGCCGCACGTGGTCGCGTTTGCGAATGTGGTCGCCGCGTGCCTGCCCGTGAAGGCCCAGGCGGCGACGCTGGGATTGCCGGCGATCCAGCCTGTCCTAGGCCAGCTCGACGAGTTGTTCGCGAAGGCGGATGCCGTGGCCTACCTCGCCCAATTCGAGCCCGACCACCCGGGTGCGCATGCGCAGCTGCGCCAGCAACTGCTCAGCAGTTTTGCGCCGGGCGTGCCGCTGCAGCGCACTTCCACGTTGCTCGGCAAACCGCGCCAGTTCGGTGCGCGGACCGTCGTACGCGTGCACTTCGAAGTGCGCGCTGCGGATGGCCGCAGTGACGCGCTCTATGCACACGACGCCATGCTGGCGTTCCGCAGCGCCGCGGGAGACCCAACCGCCCGGCCCGTGCCGACCTTCTGCGTCGAAGTGCCGGCCGAGTTCGGCAGTCTCCCCAACGACCTGTTTCGCTGCCCGGCGTGCAACTACGAACTCGGTGGCGTTGCCGGCTGGCTCTGCGTGCCGCAACGCAACGATCGCGCCCAGGCCCTGGAGGCGGCGAGTTTCTACCTGATCGGTACCGACATCGCCTGCGACCTGTCGGTGCGCATCGAGGACCCGCTGCCCAGTACAGGTCAGGTATCCGGTGCAGGCGAGACTCCCGCGGGCCAACCCTTGGCCGTGGTCGAACGGCTGGCCGCAGCACTGCGTAGACTCGATCCGACCGTCCGGCCCGGCATTGCCGTGCCCTGGCTGCCCGAGAACCACCGTGCGGCCGCGACAGCCACGACCGCGCCAGCGACAACACCCGGCGCGACCGGCATCGCCGGCGCGCAGCTCGCCGTCGACCTGCCCGCCGACCGCGCCAACCCGGACGGCAGCCGCGCCGTGTTCCACGTGGTGACCCTCGGCGCACTGCAACACTTGATGCTCGTGCGCGGCGGCCAACGTTCCCTGCAGGAACATGCACCCGCCGTAGCGGCCCTGCTCAACAGCTACCGCATGCTCGACGTCGATTGTGATCGCGCGCTCGCGGCCGCACGCCCGCTCGCGCACCACACGGGGGGCGAACTCGCGGGCACCACCTACCGGAACACGCAGTGGAACGTCGCGGTCGAAGGTCCCAACGGCTGGCAGCCAGGTCTGCGCAGCGGCGGCAACCTGTTCCGCGTCGTCTGGACGAGCCCGCAAGGCAGCCGACTCTGGCTGCTGGGTTACGCCACTCCGGAGGGCATGACGAAGTGGTGCCGCGAGACCGCGGACCTGTGGTTCCGCGAGATGTGCGCCGAGAAGGGACTCACGATCGTCGCGTCCACCGACGCCACATCCACGTGGAAACAGGACCAAGGCTGCAGCGCGGATAGCCGGCTCGTCACGTGCACCGCGCCGATCCGGGTTCCCGTGCTGCAATCCGCACCCGGCGGATCTGTGGCCGCGCAACAACGCCTGTTCCGGCTCGTCGTGCGCGACGACATGTTCCTAGTGCTGGACGGCCAGGCGCGCTCCGACGACGAATGGGCGCAAGTGCGCGCGGCGATGGCATCGCTGCGGTTGCCGTAGTCGGCAGGGTTCCTATCCTCTGGGCCCCGCGGCCCGGACCATCAGCGCCCGGACAAACGCCGCAACCACGCTTCGGCGAGCCGTTCGCCGGTAGCGGGCGCGTGACGCAAGAACAACGATGGCTCGACCAGTTCGAGTTCGGTGAGCACACACGAGCCATCCTCCGCCCATAGGAAGTCCGCCCGCCCATACAAGAGCGGTATTCCCTCTGCCCCGGGACACGGCCCACCCACCTCGTGCACAACCTGCATGGCGTGCTGCGCCAGGGCTCGCTCGGTCGCCGAAGGCTCATAACGTTCGTCGCGCGCCCCGAAGTCGTCCTGCACGCGATAGTCGCCGGGCACCGGAATCTTGCGCACACAGTGCGCGATCTGCCCATCGACGAAGATCGCCGACCATTCGCCGCGGTCCATGACCCGGCCGAGGAACGGCTGCAGCATGAGGTCTTCGTGCGGCAGCAGCCGATCGACGTGGGCCTGCGCCTGTGCAAACCCCGCCGGATCCGCCGCAAACCGCAGCGTCTCGCGCGCCGTCGCACCAACACACGGCTTCAGGAACCCTTCGCGAAACCCCGCCTCTTGCACGAGGGCCGCGACGTCCACGGCGGTGCCCCGTTCGAGCCAGAGCGTCGGCGCAAGTGGCACCCCATGCTGCTGCAGCTGCCGCAGGTAGCGCTTGTGGGTGTTCCAGAGCACCACGGGGGCCGGGTTCTGCAAGTGCGTCACGGCGGCCACAGCCCGCACCCAGGCCTGGAACGCCGGCAGCTTGTCCTGGTAGTCCCACGTCGTGCGGATCAGCACCCCATCAAACTTCCGCCAATCGACGGCGGGGTCGTCCCAGACCGGTCGTTCCCACGCGACCCCACGCGCCGACAGCGCCGCATGGAGGTGGCGGTCGTCGATTTCCCAGGTTGGCAGGTCCGAACGGGTGGCCAGCGCGAGCAGCATGGCGCCACGATGCCACTGCCATCGCCTGGCCGCAAACTTGGCCTGCGCAACCGTGCGTTCCCCGGTGGCACGCTTGCCAACATTGCGTAGACTCCCGCCCCGTGAAGCTCCCCGATGGCATGCAGATCCTGTTCCAAGGCAAGGCCGATTATCTCAAGGAGATCGCCCAACGCCTGACCGCCGCTGGCATCAAATGCGCCTCCGGGCCGATCCCCGGCGGTGGCTGGGAACAACGCGCCTGGCTCGCGGTCGCGAGCACGGACTCCCAGCGCGCGATGGCCGAGCATCAACGTCACCTGGACCACATGGTGGAGCGCGAAGGACTGCCACTGCGCGACACCATGGCCGACCTCGATGCCGAAGTTGCCGAGTGCCCGGCGTGCATGACGAAGTTCAAGACGGCCGGCGTCACGCGCTGCCCCGACTGCGGGCTCAACTTCGCGCAATGACCGCCGCGCGCACACTCCTCTGCTGGCTCCTGCCGCTGCTGGGAACCCTCCTGGTACGCGCCCAGGGCCTGCCGTGGGATGTGCCTCAGCGCGGCGCGATCGTCTTCACGCGCACCACCGAGGCCTTCTCGGTGCTGCCGCCACCGTCGCGCATGCGCCCCGACTGGGTGATCAAGCCCGCGAGCCAGGATGGCCATGAGTGGCGCTACTTTGCGGCGCCCAAGGACCGGCAGCCGCCAGGCTTCGAACAGCCGGGTTTCGCCGACGACGGCTGGCTGCTCGGGCGCGGAATGTTTGCGCCCGCGGCCGAGAAGCGCGCCAACTTCCGCACCGAATGGCGCAACGAAGAACTCTGCGTGCGCACGCACGTCGACCTTGGTTCGCGCAAGCCCAAGGCCCTGCTGCTGCACATCGACCACGACGACCACGTCACCGTCTGGCTGAACGGCACGCAGATCGTGCAGGACCTGCGCTACGGCGCAGGTTCGCAGTACATCATCATGGGCGACGGCCTCGATGCCTGGCAACGCGGCGACAACGTGCTCGCGGCGCGCTGCACGAACACCGGTGGCGCGCAGATGTTCGACCTCAGCATGGCCGTGCTGCAGACGCTACCGCCCGGCGTGCGCACCGCCGAAGACCTGCATCGTGTTCTGCGTGAAGAGCGAGAACTCTGCGACCGCGTGCATGGCGAACTGTTCGCTGGTTTCCGGCCACCGCCGATGCTGTTGCAGGGCGAACTCGAAGCCAACGGCTGCAGTGTTCGTATGCCCCCCGGCGACCTGCGCGAACTCGGCTGGTACCTCGCGATGGACCTGCGTTGTGGTGTGCAGGGCGCCACGTTCTCGCAGGACGCCTCCCGCATCCTGCGCCTCGGCGACCTGCAGGTGAAGGCGCGCGCCACCGCGGTCGATGCCGAAGGCTGGCAGACGGTCGAGGCCACCGTGAAGAGCCTCGCCGAGCCGGCCCTGCGCGACGATTCGAAGCGCTTCGTCGAACGCTTCGTGCGGCCGCACGTCTGGTATGGCTTTGACGGCAAACTGCTCGTTCGCCGCCGCATCGAGGTCCGCGGCGACAAAGCACTCGTCGCGGAGTTCACGACCGACCTGCAAGGCCGATTCCTGCGCGGCAAGGACTGGAAAGAACACGCGGCCTCGCTGCTGCAGCGCGAAACGTGGAAGTTCGCGTACATGCGCGACAACCAGGACGCCGCCTTCCGCGCGATGGTGCAGAAGGCCTTGGAGAAGGGCACCGCCCGCCTGCGCGAGCAGATGAAGGACATCGGCAGCCCCGAACTGCGGGCCGATCCCGAAGGCGCCGAACGCAGTTACCAGAGTGGCCATCTGGCCCTGGCCCTGCTGGCGCTCGTCAAAGGTGGCGTGCCGAAGGATGACGAAATCGTACAACGCGGCTACGCGGAGCTGCGCAAGCGCACGCTCGTCGACACCTACACGCTCGGCAACGCGATCATGGCCATCGAAGCGCTCTACGCGCCGCCGAGCGAGTTCGGTGACCTCAAGATGGGCACCATCGACCAGCCGCGCAAGCGCACGCCTTCGCCCGAGGACAAGTTGGTGCTGCAGAAGTGGACCGACCGACTGCTCACCAACATCGATACGCGGGTCGACCCCGCGTACATGTTCCGCTTCCACTATGTGAGCGCACCGGACTTCGACCACTCGGTGAATCAGTACGGCCTGCTCGGCCTCTATTCGGCGCGTTTGTGTGGCATCGAGATCTCGCCGCAGATCTGGGAAGCCGCCGCCAACCACCTGCTCGCCGCGCAATCGCCGGGTGGTAGTCGATTCACGCTCGATCTCGTCGACTACCGCACCCACGCGCGCCGGCAGGCCTCGCCCGACGAGAAGTGGACCGTCTCGCGCCTTCCCGCCCGCACTTCGGGCTGGAACTACAAGGACCCGAAGTCCGATGGCGAACTCTCCCCGGTCTGGGGCAGCATGACCTGCTCGGGCATCACGGGCCTCGCCATCTGCCAGGCGGCCCTGCAGGATGCCCCCGGCATGAAGCGGGTGCGCCTGCAGACCGATGCTTCGCGCGCGCGCAACGACGGTTTTGCCTGGATCGCGCAGAACTTCACCGTGCGCTACCACCCCGGCGCGATCGAACGCCACCACGCGTGGTTCTACTACTACCTCTACGGCCTCGAGCGCGCAGCCCTGCTGTCCGGCGTGGCGCTGATCCAGGACCGCGACTGGTACTTCGAAGGTTCGATGATGCTCGTGCTAGCCCAGCAGGAGGACGGCAACTGGCCCGTCGAACGCATCCGCTTCGGGGATGACCGGCTCAGCGACGACAACGCCATGGCGATCCTGTTCCTGAAACAGAGCACGATGCCCGTGCTCACGGGGCGCTGACGTGCGCAGCGTTGCCATGCTGGCAATCCTGGCACTCGCCGCTTGCCAGAGTGCGCCGCGGGAAGCCGCCTGGAACGAGCTCTTCGACGGCCGCTCGCTCGGTGGTTTCGTCGCCACCGAGTTTGGTGGCGAAGGCACCGTCGAAGTTCGCGACGGCTGCATCCAGATCGATATGGGCAGTCCCTTGTCGGGCATTACCTGGACCGGCGCGCCGCCCACCGGCCACTACGAACTCGAAGTCATCGCCGCGCGGCGCCTCGGCACGGACTTCTTCTGCGGACTCACGTTCCCGGTCGGCGACAACCATCTCACGCTGGTGCTCGGGGGCTGGGGTGGCACGGTCTGCGGCCTGTCGAGCCTCGATGGCCTGGACGCCGCCCACAATGCGACGCGCACGCTGCGTCGCTTCGAACGGGGCCGCGACTACACGGTGCGCGTTCGCGTCGATGCTACGGCGGTTACCGCGACGCTCGATGGGGAACCGCTGTGCCGCACCGAACTGGCTGGACACACCCTGTCCCTGCGCCCCGAAGTGCTGCTGAGCCGCCCCCTGGGCCTGTCGAACTTCGCCACCGCGACGTCGATTCGCGCCATTCGCTGGCGGCCGTTGCCATCGGGCGCATAGAGCCATCGCGCGGCCAGCCCGGTTCGCCGTGTACGGAAGCCAAAGAACCTGCACCACCCGGCCACCCTGCGGCTATCCTTTCCTCGCCTCGCCTGCCCGCATTGTAGCCCATGCAAAAATCGTCTTGCCTCGTGCTCGCTATCGCCGCGATCTGCGGTGACATGCTCGCGCAGTCCAACTCCCGTGGCGCCGGCTATGACGGCGCTCTCTATAACATCGGTTCGGCCACCTATTACGGCCGCCGCGGCGCGGCCTACCCGGGCGGTGAAGTCGGTGTTGCCTTCATGAATGCCCTCTGCAATCCGGGCAGCATGACCCTGGAGTGGCGCGCGCCGATGCTCGAAGACCACCCGAAGTTCAGCTTCATGGTCGCCAAGCTCGTCGGCGATCGCATGATCCAGATCAGCGATTGGTCGTACTGCAAGCACGCGTTCTTGTCGCTCAATGACCCGGGCACCTGCGGCACCTGCAGCAACACGGCTTCGGCCCAGCAGATGTACGTTGGCTGCTCCGACGTCTACGCGGCCAGCAACAACGCCGACCGCAACTACCTCGCCCCGCCCGCCGAAATCGATCCGTGGCTCGGCACGTGGAACCACACCGGCAGCTACTTTGACCGCGGCGACCCCGATGTCGGCTCGCCCGGCAATACCGATGGCGCGCGCAGCACCATCAACACGGGCGGCGATCCGGTGAAGAACCGCGTCACGATCAAGGAAGCGGACCTCGTCGGCATTCCGACGGGCAGCCTGTTCTTCGAGATCCAGGTCGTTCACGCCGGCGAACCCGCCCAGAACCGCGACAACAACATCATGTCGCGCCCGTTCAACCTGACGCGCACCACCAATTCGTGGTCGGCTTCGACGAGCGGTTCGGCCACGCACGGTTCGCTGCTGACGCGGTGGCCCGGCGCTTCGCTGAGCATGGGCGGCAATGGCAATGACGACGGCCGCTTCCTCGTCGCCGTGAAGGTCACCGGCCCGACCAACGGCCTGTGGCACTACGAGTACGCAGTCCAGAACATCGACAACAGCCGCGGCGGCGCCTCGTTCCGCCTGCCGGTCTGCCCCACGGGCAACGTCACCAACGTCGGCTTCCGCGACATCGACCAGAACTCGCTCAATGACTGGACCGCCACGGTCAGCAATGGCGAAATCGCCTGGATGGCGCCGTCGAACAACCCGCAGAACTGGAACCAGCTGCTGAACTTCTGGTTCGACAGCGACGTGGCCCCGATCGCCGGCAACGCGACGATCGACCAGGCCCGCATCGGTGCGGGCGCCCTCAGCGTGTCGGTCGCCACGACCGTGCCCGGCCTGCAGCCGTCGGTCTACCTCGGCGCCGGTTGCGGCACCCCAGGAGTCGAGCTGCGCGCCAACGGCGTGCCCTCAGCCGGCAACGCCGCGTTTGCGGTCCAGATCACGAGCGCGCCCAACACGGGCGTATTCGCGTTCTACAGCTTTGGCTCGGCGAACGTCGGCGTGGCCCCAGGCTGCGTGCAGTTCCTCGATAGCCAGCTGCTCGGCACGCACGGCTTCCTGCTCACGGATGGCGCTGGCAACGCGTCGATCCCGCTCGGTGTGCCCGCCGGCTTCGCGCCGATGGACCTCTACTGGCAAGCGGCTTCGCTCGTGACCGGTGGCCCGATCTACAACACGTTCGGCCTGTCGAACGGGTTGCTGGTCCGCCTCGCGGGCACCGGCTGCCAATAGCGAGCCTCAAGAACCGCCGCGGCGGTTCCCCACGCGCCCCGCGCCCACTCCGGTGGCCGCGGGGCGCGTTCGTTGCTGGGGGTAGCCCCCATCTGCTTACTTGAATGCACCTGCCGTAAACGGCTTCCCAGAATCTACTTCGGAATCCCGGCCTGCTGCAGGATCGCCTTCGCAGTGAGGTCCTCGGGCATGATCTCCAGCACCTTCTGGGCGAGCGCCCCTGCCTCTTGCGGCCGCTGCAGGCCCAGGTAGTAGGTGGCCAGCGCGAGGTCCGCGGGCGGCAGACGGGCCCGGTCAAACCGTTGGTGGGAGTTCATGCG
>JADZDL010000016.1 GCA_020851075.1 Planctomycetota bacterium
AGCCGCCCCGATCCGAGCACGCCCGCTGCGGCGCGCGCGATTCTCGATCGCTACCACCTGTGGCCCGCCGTGCCGGCAGGACTTGCCGAACTCCTGCGCCGCGAACAGCTGCCAGAGACCCTGCGCGAGGGCGAGCGCACGCAGGCGCACCTTCGGTTCACGACCATCGCCTCCAACCAGCTCGCCCGGCGAGCGCTAGGGGCCGCTTTGGGCGCCACCGGCGCGTTGGTGGTCGAAGACCTCACCGTCGACGATTGGCCCTACGAACGCGCCGCCGACCACCTGCTCAGCCGCCTGCTGCGCCTGCGCCGCCGCCATCCAGGCCGAGTCACCGCCGTGCTGACGGGCGGCGAACTGGCGGTGACCCTGCCAGCCAATCCTGGCCTCGGCGGGCGCAACCAGCAGTTCGCGCTCGCGTGCGCCGAGCGCCTCCGCGGACTGCCCATCACCGTGCTCAGCGCTGGCACCGATGGCATCGACGGCAACTCGCCCGCCGCTGGCGCCATCGTCGACGGCACGACGTGCGCCCGCGCCCGCGCCAAGGGGCTCGCCACCGCGGCCTTCCGGCGCCGGTTCGATGCGTTCACGCTGCTCGATGCGCTCGGTTGCACGGTGATCACGGGGCCTTCTGGCACCAACGTACGCGATCTGCGCCTCGCGGTCTGGACGGGCTGATCTCCCCACCTCGCTGAGGTGGCTCGCAACAGTTTTCGCGCCAACGATGCAGCCTGCGGCACACCACGAGGTTGCCGCGATGCCATCGTTGCTGCGAAACGCCCCACTCTGGGACTTCAATCCGCCCCCGATTCAAGTCGATGGGCGGCAAGCACCAGGGAAGAGACCAACGGGGAACGTATGCGAAGGAATCTGGCCATTTTGCTGCTGGCTGCAGCCGTTAGCGGCTGCGGCGGCGGAGGCGGCGCCGACAGCGGCAGTTCAAACAACGGCAACGCCTCGGCATCGTCGTTTGGCATCATCCATCTGCTCGCCCACTCGCCCGCCGATGGTGCGATCGATGTCGCGACCAACACGCCGATCGTGCTCGAGTTCGACTCGGACGTGGTGCTCGACAGCCTTGGCGACGAGGATACGTGGCTGCGCCGCAGTGGCTCGTCGACGAACCTCGCCGGTTCGTTTGCGCTGTCGTCGGCCGGCCGGCGCGTGACCTTCACACCGAGTGCTCCGCTGGCGATCGAGACGGACTACGTCTTCCAGCTCGCGGGCCTGACCTGCGACAACAGCGGGCGTCTACTCGACGTGACCGAGACCTTCTCGTTCCGCACGGTCGACACCACGCCACCGACGCTGCAAGCGCTCGACGTCGCCAACAACGCCACCGGTATCGCGCGCACCCGCTCCTTCACCTACACGTTCTCCGAAGCCCTCGCGCAGACATCGCTCACCTCGGCAACTGTCTACCTGCGCGACGTCTACGGCGGCACCTATGCCGGCAGCCGCACGGCCGTGGACGAGACCGTGGTCTTCACACCGTACGCCGATCTGCCAGGCGACCGGTTGTTCACGCTCTCGCTCACCACCGGGGTCACGGACCGCGCCGGCAATGCGCTGCAAACGACCTCCACGACCAGTTTCCGCACCACCAGCGACGCCCTGCAGCCGAGCGTCACGTCGATGTGGCCCGCCCAGGCCGGCACCGGCATCTCGCCGGCCGTGCAACCGACCTACACCTTCAGCGAGTCGATGGACCCGTACACGGTCGAACCATCGTCGCTCGTGTTCCAGGATCAGTTCGGCAGCGTGATTCCGTTTGCGATCCATGCGAGCCCCGACCAGAAGACCCTGCGCGTCGAACCGCTGGTGACGCTGGAGGAGAACCGTCAGTACACGCTCGCCTTCCTGCTCGGCGGTGCGGCGGCGACCGACGTGAGTGGCAACGGCCTCAGCGCCACGCAGGCTCTCGCGTTCACGACCGGCACCGACGCCACGGCCCCGAGCGTCAGTTCGACCACGCCAACCCAGGGCCAGACGCGCGTGTCAGGCAATACCCTCGTGCAGTTGGCATTCGACGAAGCGCTCGATCCCGACTGGATCGACACGACCACGATCACGATGACTGCTGGCGGCGAAGAACTGGCGATCGTCGTCGAACAACCCACTGCTTCGACCCTTCGCATCACCCCGGTGCTGCTGCTGCCGACGAGCACCTCCTGCACCGTGCGGCTCACCGGCGGTCATGCCGGCCTGCGCGACGTCGCCGGCAACGTGCTCGCCGCGGACTACACGTTCTCCTTCACGACTTCGAACGACAGCAACCTGCCGCATGCCATGCTGATGCCACCCGACGGGGCCACCAGCGTGCCGCGTGGTGCCCACGTGAGCATCGTCTTCGACGCGCCGATGGACCCAACGACGATGACGTCCACGACCATCCGCGTCTGCGACGACCTCTGGAATCCGCTGCCCGGCACGCTCACGCTCGGCGGCGGCAATCGCATCGCTACGTTCACGCCCACCACGGCGTTCGACGGCTACACCTACTACCGGACGCGCGTCGTCGGTGGCAGCAGTGGCGTTCGCGCGGTGAGCGGCAACTGGTTTGCCGCCGACCAGGAGGCGCGCTTCCGGACCGGTGGCAGCTACGACCTCACCAGCCCGATCGTGCGCACGACGCTGAACGGCATCGACGACAGCCGCACCGAGGGCCTCGTGCTACCCCCGTCGGGCTTCACGATCGATGTTGTCGTCTCCGATCCAGGGGACCAGTCGATCGACATGAGCAGCATCGAAGTGCTCTTCGACGGGGCTTCGGCGGCCCCGAGCGCAGCGGCGCTGTTTGCGGCCGCGACGGTCGGCTACGCCACGTTCTCGGTGACCGTGCCAGCTTCGCCGGCGCTCGCAGCTGGCGCCTGGACGATGACCGTGCGGGCCAGTGACCTCTCGGGCAATCGGGGCACCTCGACAGCGCGGAGTTTCACCGTCGCGGAACCGACGGCCTCCCTGCTGCCATTTGAACGCACGCAGGTCGTCTGGGTGCGCACCGACCTCGATCGCGACGGCTCCCAGGTGGCGGACTTCGACGAGGACCTGCTGCGCCTTGGTTTCACGACCGCCGGCGATCCGCTGCAGACGAACACGCGCATGCGCAACCTCGTGCTCGACGGCATCCTGGCCCAGGCCAACCATCTGTATGGGCGAGGGGATCGCGGCGAACCCGTCGATGCCGGCTCCGTCGGCCTGCGCTTCACGAAGCGCGCGCCGGTGTCGATCACGCACATGCAGATGGCGCTCGGTGGTTACGACCCGGAAGGGCCACGCGACCGCGTCTACGGCAGTGACAGCACGGGTGTGCTTGGGCGCGCCCTCTACGACTACCGCAACGGCAACATGGGCGAACGCAATACCGGCACCTCGCCGGGCCTCGGCGTGTTCCCCACCGAGATGTGGCTCTACCAGACGCGCACGCACATCCAGGTCTGGCCCTCGTACCAGACCGTGTTTGCGCAGCGTTTCCGGCCGCTGTGCCCCGACATGGGCGGCACGTCCGTCGGCGCCAACGCGCTCGACGCTACGGTGCTCGCGACGTCGTTTGACTACGCCACGGCGAGCAGCAACGAGCGCGCCCGCTGGTTGCAGATCATGCAGGCGGCCGACGACTGGGCCGCCGTGATCGGCATCATCCTCGCGCACGAAGTGGGCCATTCCGTGGGCCTCGTCGCGCCTGGCGCAGCCCCGAGTGGCCTGTTTGGCGACAACTCCCTGCACGACAGCTACGCCGGCGTGACCGAGGTCATGGCGCCGTCCGTGGGCTACGAAGCGATGACCTCGCTCGACTACAGCTTCCGCGACATCGACCTCGCCTACCTGCGCCAGAGGATCCTGCTCCGATGAACCCGCTGCTTCGCTTCGTGCTTCCGCTCGTTCTGCTCGGCGAGCCCATCCTGGCCCAGGATCAGGCCACAACCCTGCTCACCGCGTGCGAGAAGGCGGACGTCATCGTGCGCGCCACCGTGCTCGCCGCCAGCGATCCGTCCCCGGACTGGCATCGCCTCGAGTTCCGCACTGACGAAGTGCTGCACGGCCAGGTCGGTGCCACCTTCGCGCTGCTCGAGCCCGCTGGCCAATGCTGCGGCCGCAGCCTGTTTGCGCTGCAGAACGGCAACGAATGCCTACTCTTCCTGCAACGGCGCGGTGCCACGCTGCACCCGTGGGGAGGCGCGCGCGGCGTGCTCGAGGCCGAACCCGCCGTGCTCTTGCACGTTCGCGACCTCCTGCTTGCCAACACGCCGCAACAGCGCACGCAGGTACTCACGCAGGCCCTGCAGAGCGACGTGCCGCGCCTCGCCAACGATGCCGCGCATTCGCTCGCCAGCCTGCCCACCCTGCAGCTCACCGCCGGGCAGACCGACCTCGTGCTGGAGGCCCTCGGGCTAGCGGTGGCACGCGGCTCGGCGACCAGCGCGTCGCTCGTCGACGTGGCACTGCGGACTGAGAACGCGGTGGTGCTCGATGCGCTGATCCCGATGTACCTCGACCAGACGCGCGCCGATCGCGCCCGCCTGTTGCGCGGCGCCTTGTCGCGGTGTTCGACCCAGGGCCTCGCGGAACGGCTGCCGATGCACCTTCGCGGCCTGGAATCGCGCGAACTGCGCGCCATCGAATTGGTCCGCGAACTGCCTGCAGAAGACGCCCAACCGCTCTTCCAAGCCGTTCTCTCCGGCACACGCAACCCGCGCGTTCAGCTCTACGTCTGCGAGGGCCTCCTGGCGAATGGCACCCGGACGAGTTCGCTGCAGGGCCGCGTTCCCAACGCGGTTCTCGACCTGGCCGAACGGCGTCGCAACCAACCCAAGACCTTCCGCAACCTCCGTCCCGAACAGCGATGAACCAGCCTTCTGGTGATGCAGCCCGGAACGAAGCGGCCCGCCTCGCGGACAGCCCGTTCCATCTCCTGCCGGGAGTCCTGCTCGACCTTGCGGTAGAACAACTGCCCATCGCCGAGCCGCTCGCAAGCCTGTTGCGCGCGCAGGGCATCACCAGCGTCAGCGCCCTGCTGTCGCTGCCACCTGCGGTCTTCGAACCGGGCGCCTGGCTCGGGCCCAATGGAGCCGCCGACCTGCGCTCGGCCCTTGGTCGCCTGCTGCACGGCGGACTCTCCCAGCTCGCCGGGTCAGCGCAGGATGCCCACGGCGACGACTGGTCGCAGCTCCAGGGACAACTGCTGGCTTCCCTCTCGGACGAAGCGCGGCCACTGCTGCGTTCGGTGCTCGGCCTCGATGGTCCCGCCGTCTCCTTGGCCGACCTCGTGCGCGAAGGCGCCCGCGACATCCGCGACCTCGAGGCGATCTTCGATGCGGCGCGCAGTCGCCTGCACGAACGTTTGCCCAACCTGCTCTGCACGCTGCGCCACGAGATCGGCATGGAGCTCCAGGCCTTCGACGGCCTCGTCGACGGGCACCACATGGCCCTTGGTTCGCTGCTGCATGCGATCGCGCGCGGTGCCGGGGACCCGCGTGTCGCTCTGCGCCTCGTCGCGTTCTGTTTCCCGCACGACTTCCACCTGCATGGCGACATGCTCGTCGGCCTCTCGCCCCGGCGCTTCCGCCGACTCGTGCGGCAACTACGCCGCCTGGCGCAGCCACACCGTCTGCCGCTGCCGATCAACACGCTGCTCGAGGAACTGAACGCCGAGCAGGTGGAAGCTCCGCGCGGCCTGCTCGTGGACATCCTGCGCCGCGACCTGCGCATCGCGATCGAGATCACCGACGAACACGGCGAGGTCGCGATTCCCGATCCACGTTCGGCCGGTGCCCGTCTCGCCGATCTGCTCGCCGAAGTCGGCGAACCTACGACCCTCGAAGACCTCGTCTTCGCCTACCGCGAACACTACCGCCGCGCCTCGCGCGCGAGCATCGAGCAACGCCTGCGCCGTGACCCGATGTTCTTGCTGGTCGGTCCGGATCGCTGGTCGCTGCGCGCCTGGCACCAGGAAGAACTCACGGCGGTGATGCCGCTCGTCGACAAGGTCGCGCGCCGGCTCTGTGCGGAAGGCGGCAAACAGGCCATCGCGAGCCTGCTCGACCCGGATCACGGCGGTGAACGCACCGTGCACCTGGTGCTCGACCGACTCGCCGCCGACCCGCGCGTTCGCCTGCTCGGCCGCGGCGAAGCGTGCCCGGCCACGCACACGCGCTCCCAGGTGCTCGAACGGCTCATGCAGGACTTCAAGCGCGCTGCTGGCGACGTCGTGCAGAGCATGTTCGTGCAGAACCAGCCCGAACCGCACCGGCGGCTCGTGCAGCGTCTCCTGCAGGAGAACCGCCTCTTCGTCGTGCCGTCCGCC
This sequence comes from Planctomycetota bacterium, assembly GCA_020851075.1. GTDB lineage: Bacteria > Planctomycetota > UBA1135 > UBA1135 > UBA2386 > JADZDL01. Next base: position 6,302 of record JADZDL010000016.1, read on the forward strand.
GATCGCATCGACGTGCTCTCGAACTACCCGTTCAACACCGAGCGCATGCAGCGCCTCATCGCCCTGGTGGCCCATCAGCTCGACCAGCGCACCGGGTATGCCCAAGCGACCGCCCTGAAAGCCGCCGTCGACCGCACGGACCTCGGCGGATCCTGGCTCACGCCGACGCTGCTCGCCGACATCCTGCGCCGTCACGGCCCGTTCGAAGTGCTGCCCGGCGAACTCGTCGGACGCGCCGAACTCGGCCTCGGGGCGTCGCTCATGCGCACGGTCCGTCAGGCATTGCGCGAAGCGGGTGAGCCCGTATCGATCGACGAGATCCTGCGCGCCCGGCCCGAACTCGTCGAGTTCGGCGTATGCCTGAGCGAACTGCTCTCCTCCGATCCGCTCGTGCAGACACCGGACGGCGCCCACTTCACGCTGGTCTGAGGTTCCCTCATGCCTCGGCGGCCTTCGCCGAACCGACGCGGCCAACCGCCGGATGGCTCGCCGTCACTTCAGTGCTGGTCGCCGCTTCGCCATCGAAGCTGAGCAGGCGACCCTTGCCACCTTCGATGGTCTCGATGTGCACCGGCCGCTGCCAGAGCTGGTAGAGCCCCTGCAGCGTCATCTGCGCCTGCTCGAGCTGCAGGTCGCCACCGACCCATTCGTGCACGAGGTAGAGTTCGCCGCGGTTGCGGTAGTTGCCATCGACGACCTTGATGATCGGGTTGCCGAAGTTGGTGAGCGCCGCCAGCAGCTGTTCCTTCACCTTGCGGTAATCGCGATCGACGATCATCAGTTGGCCCGTCTGCGGATCCTGCCCGTAGACGAACATCTTCTGGTCCTCGGCAAACTCCGGCGTCACGAACTCATCGATGAAGGTCACATCGTTGTAGATGCGGCGCACTTCAAACACCTTGGCGCGCCCCTCATTGGTCGGCCGATGCCACTTGCGCCGCACCTCCGGGTCGTCGCAAGCCTGGAACTCGGCCCCGAAACGGCCGTGGTCCCAGCGTTCTTCGATGTGGCGGAACAGTTCGACGCCCATCTTGTACGGATTGATCTGCCCCGGTCGCGTCGCCAGCGTGCCGCTGTGCGTATCGCAGTACTGCACGATCTCGCTCGCGTCGCACAGGTGCCGCGTCATGAGCTTGCTGTGCCAGAACACGGCCCAGCCTTCGTTCATGATCTTGGTCATGCCCTGCGGCGCGAAGTAGTAGGCCTCTTCGCGCAGCATCGCGAGCACATCCTGCTGCCACGTCTCCAGCGGTGCGTTGTCGAGCAGGAACTTCAGCACGTCGCGCGCCGGCCGGGCCGGGAACCGCCGCGACTGCTGCTCCTCCTTCTGCATTCGCTCCCGCTCCCGCTTCAGGAACTCGGGCGGGTTGATGTAGCGGTCCATGTAGTCCTTGGCCGCAATCTTCTGCACTTCGCGCGTGCTGCCCTCGGCCGCGCGCGCCACCTGCCGCGCGTCATTGCCGCGGTCGATGTAGGGCGAGTACGGGTCGATGAGGTTGTCGAGCGAATGCACGACGTCGATGAAGTTCTCGACGCGTTCCTGCCCGTGCCGATCCATGTAGCGCCGGATCTTCGAGCCGTGGTTCGCCAGCGCGTCCATCATCGTGCGCGACGTATGCGCGAACCACGCGTTGTTCTTGAAGAAGTCGCAGTGGCCGTAGACGTGCGCCATCACGAGTTTCTGCTCGGTCAACGCATTGCTGCGCATCAAGTACGCGTAGCAGGGGTCGTTGTTGATGACGAGCTCGTAGATCTTCGACAGGCCGTAGGCGTACGACTTCGTGAGATGCTCGTACTCCATGCCAAAGCGCCAATGCGGATAGCGCGTCGGGAACCCACCGTAGCTCGCGATCATGTTGAGCTCGTCGTGGTCGACGAGCTCGAAGATGACCTCGTAGAAGTCGAGGCCGTAGCTCTTCGCGAGATCGCGGGTTTCGTCGCGCAGTGCGGCGAGTTCGGGAGTCAGGTTGCCCATCAGCGCCCCCTACCAAGAAAACTCTTGATGCTCGGCAGAATGCCGTCGCGGTCCTGGATATCCGTCGTCACGACCTTTTCCTCGCCGCGGAACGCCGTATCGAGGTCCTTCTTGAACTGCCCGCTGCCATACGCGCTCTTCACTTGGCCGTAGCAGAACTGATTGCAGGCCGGCAGCATGCTGTCCTTCAACAACGACACACAATGTTCGGTGTCGCGCGTGCTCCAGTTGTCACCATCGCTGAAATGGAACGGGTAGACGTTCCACTCCTGCGCCGGATACTTGTCGCGCATGAGCTGCAGGCACAGCTCATACGCAGAACTGATCTTGGTGCCGCCGCTCTCGCGCAGATGGAAGAACGTGTGCTGGTCGACTTCGTGGGCTACCGCGTCGTGCACGATGTAGTGCACTTCGAGGTTCTTGTATTGATGGCGCAGCCACGTATCGATCCAGAACGCCTCGATGCGCACGATGTCCTTCTGCTCGCGCCCCATCGAGCCTGACACGTCCATCATGTAGAGGATCACGGCGCTCGCCTGCGGGATCGAGCGCGTCTGCAGCGCGCGGAAGCGCAGGTCCTCGCGGATCGGGATCACCAACGGATGGTCCGGATCGTAGGTGCCCGACGCGATCTGCCGTTTCAGCGCCTCGCGGAACGTGCGTTTGAAGTGCCGCAGGGACATCGGGCCGGCGCGCGAGATGCCCGTGTAGCGGCCGGCGAGCGAACTGAGGCTCTTGCGCCCGCGCGGCTC
>JADZDL010000017.1 GCA_020851075.1 Planctomycetota bacterium
GGTGGCGGTCATCGAGGTGGAGACTCTGCCGATGGACCGACAATCGATCCAACGGAACGTTCCGAACGATATGATCGAGGAAATCGAACGATGATCACCCTGCGCCAGTTGGAGATCTTCCTCGCGGTGGCACGCCGTCAACACGTCACCTTGGCGGCCCGCGATGTGCATCTGTCCCAGTCGGCGGTCAGTGCGGCGCTGTCGGAGCTGGCCGAACGGCTCGGCGGTCCGCTGCTCGAACGCGCCGGCCGACGCATCGTGCTCACCGATCGTGGGCACCGGCTCGCGTTCGATGCGGAGGACCTGTTGCAGCGCGTGACGGATCTCGAACGGCGTTACACCAAAGCTGGTGGCGTTTCCGGGCGATTGCGCATTGGCGCCAGCTCGACGATCGGCACGTACCTGTTGCCGGCGATCGTCGGTGCCTTCGTGCAGGACCACCCGGAAGTCGAGGTCGACCTCGAAGTGGGCAACACCGCCGCAATCGAGAACCAGCTCGTGCAGCGGCAGCTCGACATCGCCTTCATCGAGGGCCCGTCCCATCACCCTCAGGTCGAAGCCATGCCGTGGCGCGAGGACAAGCTGGTGGTGTTCGTGGCGCCCGGCCACGCGCTGGCCAGCCGGCGCAAACTCAGGCCGGCCCAGATCCAGGGCGAACGGTGGATCATGCGCGAAGAAGGGTCGGGCACCCGCTCGGTGTTTGAGGCAGCGATGTTGCTGCATGGCCTGCAGGTGCGCGCGGCGTTGACGTTTGGCCACAGTGAAGCCGTGAAACAGGCCGTGCAGGCGGGCCTGGGCATCGGCTGTCTGTCGGAACTCGCGGTGCGCCGCGAGCTGGCCGCGCGCGAACTCATCGCGCTGCGCGTGCCACAACTGGACCTGTCGCGGCGCCTGTGGCGCATCGGGCGGCGAGCGGCCTACGAGAGTTCGCTGTTGCAGGCGTTTGCCGCGCACCTGGCGAGCAAACCAGGCAAGCGGCCAACATGATGCGCGGGTCGGCGGAACCTCGCTGTCGCGGTGCTGCTGTGCGTCCTACGATGGCGGCATGACCTCGACTCCGCAGCACGCGTTCCACGGTGGCGCCTCGTTTGACGCAATCGGCAGTGACTTCGCGGACCTGGCGCGGCGGCACTCGATCGTCGATGCGGATGTGCTCGACGCTTGGTATGACCCGGCCCCTGGGGTGCTCGAGACGTTGCGCGAGAACCTGCCCTGGCTCGTGAAGACGAGTCCGCCGACGCACGGCGATGGCCTGCGCGCGGCAATTGCGCAGCGACATGGCCTCAGCACGCAGAACGTGATTCTTGGCGGCGGCACGTCGGCGCTCATGTACCTGACCTTCCCGCGCATCGTGCGCCCCGGAGATACGGTGGCGATCCTCGATCCGATGTATGGCGAGTATCGGCACCTGTTTGAGCATGTGCTCGGCGCACGCGTGGTTGGCTGCGAACTTGCGGAAGCGCGCGGTTTCCGACCGGATCCTGCGGCGATCGCCGCGAAGGTGCGCGAGAGCGGCGCATCGTTGCTCGTGCTCGTGAACCCGAATAGCCCGACTGGTGTGGTGCTTGATTCGGCCGAACTTCGGCAATTGCTTGCCGGGTTGCCGGCGACGACGCGGGTTTGGATCGACGAGACCTACATCGACTTCGTGCCGTTCGTGCCGACGGCGGAGCCGTTCGTGGTCAGCGACGCGCGCCTGATCATCGCCAAGTCGATGTCGAAGTTCTTCGCGCTGTCGGGCCTGCGTGTTGGCTATCTGTGCGCGGACGCAAAGTTGATCGCCGAACTCGAACCTTGGAATCCACCCTGGAGTGCCGGCTTGCTCGCGCAGTGCGCAGCGGTGCGAGCCCTGCAGGAATACGAGTGGTATCGCGAGCGCGCTGCGGAAACGCAGGCAGTGCGCGATGAGGTGGCGGCGGCGATCGATGCGATTCCTGGCCTGCGCACGTTCCCGAGCGTGACCAACTTCCTGCTGTTTGCAACGGAGCGGGTGCCGGCAGCGGAGCTCGTGCAGCGCTGCCGCGATCAGGGGGTGTTTGTGCGCGATTGCGGGTCGCTGAGCCCGCGCTTTGGCGCGCGCTTCGTCCGCACGGCCATCAAGACGCGCGAGCAGAATCAGCGCATTGTTTCCGCATTGGCGGCTGCCTCGCGCTGACAGGATGGAGCGAAGGCGCTACTGTTCCCTGGCGTTGCATACCCCTGGAGAACACATGCGTATTCGCCCAATTCTCGTCGCGTTGGCTCTGACGGCGACGTTGTTGCCGGCTCAGGCCGTTGGTACGGAAGCTCCCGATATCGCCTGGAGCAAGACGTTCGTCTTTGGTGATATCCCCAATCAAAAGCTCAGTGACCTGCGTGGCTCGGTCGTGCTGCTGGAGTTCTGGGGCACTCATTGAGGCCCGTGCCTTCGCCAGGTGCCGCACCTCAATGCCTTGCATGCGAGCAAGGCGGAAGCGGGCCTGGTCGTCGTCGGCGTGACCGGCGAGAGTGCTGAAGAAGTCGAAGCGTATGTGAAGAAGAACAACGTCGAGCACCCCATCGGGGTCGGCGGATCTGCGGATTACGACGTCACGGGCATCCCGGATGCGTTCCTGATCGACAAGGACGGCAAGATCGTCTGGCGTGGCCATCCGGCGGTGCTTGATGAGAACCTGGTCGATCGCCTGCTCATGTTTGCGAAGCCCGCGGTGGTCGCCAAGGGGCTCGAGGGTGTGCACAAGCTGCGAAAGGCCAACGACCATGGTGGTGCCTGGAAGCTGGCCCATGAGTTGCTCGACGGCGGGCAACTGTCGGAGCGCGCGCAGGCCCAAGCCAAGGAGTGGATCGCGGCAATGGAGAAGTTTGTCGCCGATCAGATGGCCGAGGCGGCAAAGCCAGAGGTCGCGAAGGACTCGTTCCTGCTGTGGAAGTGTGTGGAGCCGCTAGCTTCGGGTTACCAAGGCGTTCCCGGCGCAGAACCTGCAAAGGCCCGGCTCGAGGCCTTGATGGCCGATGGCAAGGCCAAGAAGGAGATCGAGGGCGGCCGGATGTTTGAGCAGGCTGCGGCGCTCGAGGCCGCCATGGAGTTTGACAAGGCCTGGGACGTCTACCGCACGATCAACGCCAAGTTCGGCAGCACGCGCGTTGGCAAGACCGCTGGCGAGGCCCTCCGCGGTTTGGAGAAGGCAAACAAGCTCGGCTATCGCGCCGACTGTCCGTACTGCAAAGCGGCCGGCAATGCGTGCCCGACGCATCGCCCCAAGAAGAAGCGCTGAGTGGGGTTCCCGCGGCATGGGGCCGCGGGAAATACCCGACAAATGCCGGTCCGGTTGCACGCCGGCGCGCCGCTGCTGACATGAGTGCAGCCAACAGCTTCGCGCGCATGCATCCACCACTACCTCTGCGCTGCATCACGTCTGCAGCGATCTATCTCCTGCCCCTCTTGCTCGGTGCCTCGTGTGTGGGGCGAGCGGGACCGGGAACCGAGGTGCAGGGGCGCGGCGATGGTGCGCCGGTGTCGCAGTACGTGGTGGAGTTGTTTGAGGATCGCACGGGCAACGTGTGGTTCGGCACGATCAGCGATGGGGTGGCTCGCTACGGTGTTGCGCCAGGGGCCGTTGCCGGTGAAAAGTCGCTCACATACTTGTCCGTCAAGGACGGCCTCATCGGGGACACGGTGGCGAGCATCTGCCAGGACCGGGATGGCAACATGTGGTTTGGCACCCACTCCGGGCTCTCGAAGTGGGACGGCAAGTCAACTACCAACTTCACGACCAAGGATGGGCTGTGCAACGACCGCGTCTCCTCGGTGTTCGCCGACAAAGCCGGCACGCTCTGGGTAGGCACCTGGGGCGGCGTGAGTCGGTTTGATGGCAAAGTGTTTGCGGACTTTGCCCTGCCGATTCCGGACATCGAGGTTCCACCGTACCAGGCGACGGCCAATTGGGTAACGGAGATCATGCAGGATCGGCGTGGTGGTATCTGGTTCGGGCGAAGTGGGTATGGAGCTTGCAGGCTGGATCCCGCCACTGGGGAAATTGCGCAGTGGACCACCAAGAACGGGCTCTCGTCCAACTGTGTGCAAGTCATCACGGAGGACTCGCGGGGCGACATCTGGCTGGGGTTCCGAAATGCTGCCAATGACCATCCTGATGCAAGCAAACGGGCGGGACGGGCTGGCGTCATGCGGTACGACGGCAAGACGTTCACCAGGGTTGCTGACCCGGCGGCCCTGGATGCAGCCGAGGTCTATACGATCTACAGTGACCGATCGGGTGTCGTTTGGCTCGGGGCGACCGGGGTCGGGGTGTATCGGTACGAGGCGGGACAGTTCACGCTGATCCCGAAGACGAACCGCATGGACCTCACTTCGGTTCTCGGCCTGCAGGCGGCTCTGGAAGATCGTAATGGCGTGCTCTGGCTTGGGTTCTCCGGCGGCCTGTTTCGTCGCGAGGGTTTGAATATCGTCCATGTGCCTAAGAGCGGCCCGTGGAAGTGAAGGGAAGTGACCTGAAGGAGCACGTCAGTCCAGGAAGTCGACGGTGACTGCCTGGCCGGCGATGGCGGTGATCGTCTTCGTTTGTGCGGGCTTGCCGGGTGGCGTCCATTGCACGAGCCACTCGCCAGGCAGAACGTGGGGCAGCCTGAACATCCCGCCGGTGTCAACCATCGCCCACAGCAGCTGGTGCGGGACCTGCCGCTGGGTCGCGTTGGACGGAATGAGTTCGACGACGGAGTTGGTCGAGTTGGCAGGGGCTCGACCCGCGAGAGTTGCCAGCAGCTGGTTCGCGGGGAGCAGGTCCCGCTGCAGCGCGGGGGTCTGGTCGACGACAAAACCTGGGTCGTCGAGCAACTCCAGGAGCGGCACGAAGCTGTGTCGCGAACCGTTCCATGTCCGTGGTGCCGCGTAAGCTCGCCACTGGCCTGGGCAGAGATAATCCACGGCAAAGGTGCCGTCGTCGCGCACGAAGGTCCGCAGCAGAAGGCCGGAGCTGTGTTGGCACAGGATCTCCAGCGGGTCCTCGGCAGCGGCTCCACGCACGGTGCCGGTAAGGCGAGTGCCGTCGGCGATCACGAGATTCACGACCTTTGGCCCCGGAAGGGTCAGGGTGAGCGCTTGCTCAAGGCGAGCGCCATGGTTGGGTGTGACCTGCAGCAGCCAATTGCCGGGCGGCGCGGGCGGCATTTGCAGTTCGCCATCCAAACCAAACAAGGCGACGGCAATGGGCGGGCCGCTGCCATCCGCGGCAAACAACACTGCGAAGCCGCCGATCGGGTCACCGCGCCACGTGATCCGCCCCTGCGTGCGCACCCCTCGCGTCATGAGCACCATCTGCTCGGCGGGAGGTGAGTCGGTGGAAAATGGTCCCAGGACCGTGGCGCAGTGGGACCGTTCGGTCACTGCGAGCGCAAATTGGGGGCTGTCCTCCAGCTCCACGAGAAACGAACCGTCGGCCCCTGGAGCGGTTCCGACCGTGGGATCGAAGTCGGTTTCCGGGCCCGGGGTCAACGGCCCGACCAGCGCTTCCCTGATTGGGATGACGCGGATTCGTGCTTGGGGCAGAGGCGCTCCGGTCTGGCTGTCGAGCACGCGCCCGTGGAGTCGCGGAATGGGGACCAGGTCCAAGAACAGCGGTTCCGCGGCGCTTGTGACCTGCAGTGGCGGATGTTGTCGGTGGCCGGCGGCGCGCTCGACCACCAAAGTGCACGGCGGTGGTGGGGCACAGTCGAAGAGGAACCAGCCCTCGGCATCGGTCTCCGCGCGCTGCACCAACGGTTGCCCGGCGGTGGGATCGCGAAGGCCTGCGGCGAGTCGGAGGCTCACTCCTTCGAGGCCTCGACCCAACGAACGCACCTGCCCCCGGTAGGCAATTGCGAGATCGAGCGCGAGGTTATCGATCACGAGGTGATGGTCCGGCGCTGCTTCCAGGTCGAGGTCGCCGAGCTGGGAAGGGCAGTAGCCCGGGGCTTCGGCGAGCACGGCGACGCGGTCGATCGGCAGGCCGAGCAGTTGGAAGTGACCCGCCGCGTCAGAGCGCGCGCTCGGCATTCCGGCCACGGGTTCGTTGACCACGAGGCGAACGGTTGCACCGGCAATGGCCTGACCGCGCGCATCGCGCACGTGGCCAGCAATCGATCCACGCCCCATCACCGCGGGCGTTCGTTCCACGAGCGTGCTCGTTCTTGGCGAGGTGGTCTCCGGAGCCTCGACGGGGACTTGCGCTTTCAGCGGGAGAACACGTTCGTTGCCAGGCAAGGCCCACCAGACGAGGCCAATGGCTCCCGCGATTGCCACTGCGGCAACGGCGAAGGTGAGCGCGCGCACGAGCCCCTACTGGAACGTCTGGTTGGCGTTGACCAAGCCGGGCGTGCTCGCGAGCGAGTTCTGCCAGGTAAACGCCGCATACGCGTGGCCGGTGCCGCCGAGTTGCAGCGACAGCCCCGGCGAGGACGTCGCGGACTCGGTGACGCCGATGTCCGTCGACACGCGGCCGGCGGCGGGACCGTCAATGGCCGTAAACGAGCCCTCGTAGCTGAGGAACTGCATGACCTTGCCGCTCGGCGCCACGAGTGCGATGCCGTCGGGCGAGCCGTTCTGCAGGCCCGGGAACGCAAAGGAGCGCGTGCCGTAGCCGTTCTGTTGGCTTGGGATCACGCCGCGCAGGCCGATCTGTGCGTAGCTGCGGCCGTCAGTGCCGTTGTAGGCGACGATCGACCAACCTTCGAGGCTGGAGCTGCGTGTGCCCGCGATCTCGATGCGTTCGTTCGTGTCCGTGCCGTTGTTGTCGTAGTGGATCTCGTTGATCCACAGATCGTGATCCGCCTTGACTCCACACTGCGCGGAGAACAAGCATGCGACCCATTCGGGATGGTCGATGAACGGGTTGCGATTGCCCTGGTAGGAATAGACGACGTTGTTGCGCGCGATCTCTTTGTTATCGACTGGGTCCTGCGCGTGCCACTGCAGCAGCACGCTGAGTTTGCCCATGTAGGCGAGCGAACTGTTGGTGCTCGTCGTGCTCGACGCGA
>JADZDL010000018.1 GCA_020851075.1 Planctomycetota bacterium
CAGCAGGCGTACGCCGTGATCTGGCCGGCGGCTTCGCGCACGAACGTCTGCATGCCGGGGGTCGTCAGCAGGCCGGACATCGTGCGAGCGGATCGTTCGACGCGCCAAGGCTTCTGCAGGTGCAGTGCGTGCAGGGCGACGTGATCGCGAGGCTCGGCGAGGCGAACGCCCGAATGATCGCCGCGCGGCAGGCGCGCCAGATGCAGCACGGTCTCTTCGTTGCCCTCGCCAAAGCCGAAGCGGGCGTAGAGGTCAGGGCGTTCGGCCCACAGGAGCACGTGCCGGGCGATCTCGTCAGCGCTGGCCAGTGCGGCCTCGAGCACGATGCTTGCGCAGCCGCGGCCGCGATGCGTCGGGCTCGTGGCGACGCTGCCGAGCAACGCGGCGTCGAAGGTCTCGTGCGCGCCGCGGATCCTGACGGTGCGAAATGCGCAATGGCTGATGAGTTCGTCACCGTCGAAGAGGCCGAAGAAGTGCCCGTCGCCGTCGCTGCGATACAGTTGCGGCCACGTGTGGTTGACGCTGTAGAGGCTGCCGGGCAGCAGCCATTCGTCGAGTTGTGGCAGCCATCGCGTGATCGCGCCGCGGTCCAGCTTGACCACGGTGGACCCCGAGAAGCGGTGCTGCAGTGGCGGGGCAGTCGTCATGACAAGCGAGAACGGAAGGCCGCTTCGAGCTGTCGGCGCAGGTCCATCGCGGTCGTAAATCCCTCGTCGACGCGCTGCATCGCGGCTTGCAGTTGATCGGCATCGCCGACGGCGGCGGCCGGTGGGGCCTGTTGGTGGTCCTTGGTGAGCTTCTCGAGCGATTCGAGCAGCCGCCGGAAGTTGACGGTGTCCGGCGAGCTGTTGGCGGTGATCGCGGCACCGGCGCTGATTGGCGTGGTCGCCGCGCTGCCGAGGCCGGGAAGGGTGTCGGTTGCCATTCTGGAGCTCAGCGCAGGAAGCCCTGCAGGCTGGTTTGGATGACCTGCGAGCTGATCTGCAGCGCCGCCTGGTAGGTCATGTCCTGCCGTTGCAGGTCGAGAATCGCCTCCGCGAGGTCGGTGTCCTGGATGTTGGACAGCGACTCCGTGCGCGAGATGCGCAGGCCTTCCACGCGGTTCTTCAGCACGTCCATGCTGGACGAGCGGAAGCCGAGTTCGCGCACGCCATCGAGCACCGCGTCGTGTGCGCCATCAACCTCTGAGAGCATCTGGGCAATGCGGTCGCGCACGGTGTCGTCGCTGAGTCCGTCGCCGTTGCGCAGCAGATCGCGCAGTGTGACCAGCGTCGTGAAGGCGTCGAACGTACCTTCAAACTTCACGACCTCGCTACCGGTGCGCGTGAGGTTCTCGGGATTGAGGTTCATCACCGTTTGGTCGAACGAGTTGGTGACCTGCACGCTGGCCGCCGAGAAATCGCTGATCTCGGTCACGGTCTGGCCACCGTCCGTGGACAGGCCGGCTTTGGCCGTGAAGGTGCCCGTCGTGGTCGCCGGTACGCCGGTGACCGTGAGCGAGACCGTGCGGCCATCGGAGGTCACGAAGGCGCCGTCGGTGATCGGCAGATTCTGCGCAGGGCCCCCGCCGACGCTGAGCGTGTCGGGCGACGAGGTGAACGTGAAGGCCAGTTCCCCGAGTGCCGTGGTTGGCCCCGAACCCGCGGTGACGGTGCTCGGCGCATCGGTGTGCAGGCCGGCGAAGGTGACATCGAGCTGGCCGAAGCCGACGCCGGTGTCGCCGCTGCCCCACGAGGCAATGCCGGTTGCTGCAGAATCCGCGGTCGGGGAGAGCGTGGTGCCACCGCGCGAGCGCTGCTGGAAGATCGAATCGCCCGGCATGTTCAAGGCCGTTGTCACACCGGGTGCGACATCGACATTGAGGCTGTCGTGGTTGCCGTGGTAGACGACGCGGGTGCCACCGGAGTCTTCGACCAGTTCAAACGGCGCGCTGTCATTTTCGGTGCCGCCAAACAGGAACCGATCGCCGCGCTTGCTGTTGCCGATGCTGACCAGCTGGCTCAGCAGCTGCTCGACTTCGGCGCCGATGCTCTCGCGGTCGCCACTGCTGACCGTGCCGTTGGCAGCTTGCGTGGTGAGTTCGCGCACACGTTGCATGAGGGCCGAAGCGTCCTCAAGCGAAGCAGCCCCGGTGTTGAGTGTTTCCTGGGCCAGCGCGACGTTGCCGCTGAGCTGGTCCAGATTGCGCAGGTCGTTGCGCAACGGCAGGATTCGCAGCGTTGCAGCCGGATCGTCAGAGGGACGGCTGATGCGCTTGCCGCTGGCCACCTGCTGTTGCAGCTGCGTGTAACGCAGCAGGCCGCTCTGCACGTCGGCTTTGGCCCGCGAGTACATCATGCTCTGCGTGATTCGCATGCTCATGGCTCACCTCCCCAGATTGATGAGAGTGTCCGTCATCTGTTGCGCGACACTGATGAAGCGCGCGGCGGCTTCATAGGACTGCTGGAACTGCAGCATGTTGACCATCTCCTCGTCGATGTTCACGCCGGAGACGCTGTCGCGTTCGGCCTGCATCTGGTCGAGCAGTTGGTTCTGCGCGTTAAGCGTGTTGGTCGCTGCGGACGTATCAAAACCGACGTCACCGACGAGGTCGGCGTAGAAGTCCTCGACCGTGTTGCTGTCCAGGTCGTCGACGTTGGCGCTGCGCAGGCCGATCATGCGCGCCAGGTTGCCGGCGTCACCGTCGGCGGCGCCGAGGCCCGCGGAGAGACGGTCGGGATTGGTGAGCAGGTCGGGGTTGACCTCGATATCGCTCGCGCTCGAACCGAGGAAGAACGCGTTCATGCCGATGGCGACCAGCAAGTCGCTCGAATCGCTGTCCGCGAGCGCGTCCAAGGAGAACACCTGGCCGTCGGTCTGCGAGATGGCGCCGGGGCCGAATGACACCTTGACGCCGTTGCCGAGATCGAGTGGATCGCCGGGCTCGTAGCCGGCACCGACGTTGAGCGTCGTCACCAGACTGCCGGCCTGATCGAAGACCTTCACGCGCAGATCCTGCGTCTGGCCAATCTGGCCATCACTTTCGGGCACGAACGTGAACTGGTCGTTGGCGGCGCCCGTGTAGGCACCTTCCACCGAGATCGCGAGGGCATTGTCGCGACCGGTCGCCGCGCTCGTCGACAGGCCGAGGTCGGCGAGTGCGGTGCTCGCGCCGACGTTCGCCAGCGTCAACTGCGAAGTCGCGCCGCCCTGGCTGCTCTGGATCACGAGGCGTCCGCCGACCGTCGAGGCGGTACCGGCGGTGCCGAGATCGGTGTTGATGGCAGTGGCCAGTTCTTCGGCCGTCACTGCGGTGGGGTCGATGAAGTCGGTGGCCGCGAGGCTCACGTTGGTCGTCGTTGGCGCCGACGCCGGGCCCGTCGTCACCGAGAAGGTGACCGGGAACGTCTGGCCCGAGAGGTCGTACGGACCACGCTGTTGGCTGCCGATCACCGGGTTGGTGCCACCGAACGAGCCGATGCCGTCCGGGTTGGGATCGAGCCGTGGCGAGAAGTCGAAGCCGAAGCCATCGTCGGCGGAGATGCGCAGACGGCCAGTCGGATCGACGCTGGCGTTGAGGTGGTCGATGTCCGTGATCGCGGCTGCGACGTCGTTGAGCGTCATGCTACGCGGGTCGATGTCGAGGCGCGTGCGTTCGACCTGACCCGTGCTCTCCTCGGTGACCGAGACGTAGAGTTCGCCTTCTTGCACATCGAACATGAAGCCCGATTGCGAGAGCAACTCGTCGCCGTGCGAGCCATCGTTGTCGCCGTCGACAGTGCCGTAGGCCGACGTCAGCGTCGAGAACGGGCCAGAGCGCGGCATGCCGGTGCTGTGCAGGCGGTTGAACTCGAGGATCGTATTGCGCGCGAGCTGGTCGATGCGGCCAGACAGTTCTGGAAGGCCCGCTTGCTCCTGTTGCAGCAGGGCCGCGATGCGACCGCTGCGGATCGTGGCGGGGGCCGCTGAGGTGCCGATCGTGAGCTTGGTCTTGTCCTCGGCGCCCTTGCCAACATTCAACGACGTCGCGCGATCGCCGGCGACGAGCAGGTGTCCGCCGACCAGCACGTCGATGCTGCCCGACGGGCGCTCGATCGCGTTGGTGTCGAGCAGCTTGCTCAGCTCCTTGATGTGTTGATCGCGCGAGTCGCGCAGGTCGTTTGCCTGCGACCCGTTGGCTTCGACGGAGACGATCTGCTTGTTGAGTTCCGCCACGGCCGTGGCGTGCTCGTTGACCTGGCGGGCCAGGCCGCGCACTTCGTTGAAGGTGCTGCCGCCGAGTTCTTCGAAGCGCTGCGACATCAAGCGGAACCCCTGGCTCAGCAGGCTTCCGGACTGGATGACACCGCCGCGCAGGGCCCGGTCGCTGGGGTCGGTGCGCAACTGGTCGATGGAGCCAAACAGGCCGGCGAGGCTGTCGGAGAGGCCACCTTCGGGCTCCGACAGGATGCCTTCGATCTCGCTCATGCGCGCCTGATCGAGTTCGGCGGCGCCGACGAGGCCGAGCTGCGTCTGCATGCGCCGTTCGAGCCCCTGGTTGACGAGGCGCGAGATGCTGCGCACGTCCACGCCGGAGCCGATCTGCAGGCCGCTGCCTGTCGAATACGGCATTGCCGCGCTGAGTTCGACCCGCTGGCGTGAGTAGCCGACGGTGTTGGCGTTGGCGACATTGTTGCCAGCCGTCTGCATGCCGAGGCGTGCAGCGGTCAGCGCTCGCATCCCTGATCCCATTCCGAAGCCGAGGCTCATGGTCTTCTCCGTTGTCCTGTCAAACCTTGCCGTCGATCAATTTGCCGGTGCGCACGCCGTGGCCGAGTGCCGCCCGCAGGCGCGCATGCTGGTCGTAGGCGTTGGCGTTGTTGCGCTCGTTGGTCGCGCCGGCGACATCCGCGAGCAAGCTGTCCTGGGCCTGTTGCGTGAAACGCAACAAGCGGGCGCCGAGCGCCACTTCCGCGCGCACGGTCTTCGCGAGGCTCGTCGCCTCGTCGGCCGTGCGACGCAGGGAACGGCCCTGCAGCGTCGGCAGCGCTCCCGCGATGCGGGTGACGTTGAGGTGCAGTTCGCTGGCCGAAACGCCGGCTGGCAGCGACAGCATGCTGGCGATCTGGGCGAGCAGTTCGACGCGCGCGCGCTCTTCGCCGGCGAGCTTCTGGGCCAGCTGGTCGAGCTCCGGTGATGGCTGCAGCGTGCTGGGCCGGGCCGAGATCCACGCCGTGCGGCGGGCCTTCATGCCTTGCAGAAGCTGGCGCAGCAGGTTCGCCGTGCGAGCGAACGACTGCTCGAGCTGTCGTCCTTGGTCATTGAGTGACATCGATGCCTCCGGTCGGTGCGTTCTTGGCGGCGTTCATCGCGGCGCGATCGATCGCGGTCAGTGCGCGGTGGACCTGCTGCTGAGCGAGATCCGAGTGTTTGACGGTGGTGGCCTTGTCCTTCAGTTCGCCCGAGCGTTCGAAATCCTGCATGAGCGCGTGCTTGATGCCGATGTCCGACGACTTCGAGATCTGCTCGGACAGGTTCTGGTCAAACCACTGCGCGTAGGTGTCGGCCCCCGGTCCTTCACCGAACATGCCGCCACCTTCGGTGCCGATGGAGCTGCTCTGGCGGAGGCTGCTGATCATCGATTGCACGAAGATGTCCTCGAACTGCCCGGCGACCTTCTCGGCGTGCTGGCGTTCCTTCTCGGCCGGCGTCGTGTTCTTCGACATCGTTTCGATCCTGAGCTGGCTCATCAGCGCACCTCGAGTTGGGCGTGCAGGAAGCCACCCTGGTCCAGGGCTTGGAACACCGACACCAGTTGCGCCGGCGTGAGACCGAGCGTCTTCAGATTGGCCAGCAGTTCGGAGACCGTGGCCCCACTGCCGCCGACCTGTTGCAGCTCGGTATTGTCCTGCTGCACTTCGACGCGGCTGCGGCCGACCCGTTCGGTCGTGCCTTGCGCGAGTGGGTTGGGCTGCACGACGTCTTCTTCGTTGACGATGGCGATGGTGAGCTCGCTGAGGCCGACGACGCACGGGCTGATCAGCACGCCTTCGCCCGCGAGCACCGTGCCGCTGACCTGATCGATCATGATCTTGGCCGGGTTCTCGACCGCGACGCGCGTATTGCCGACGAGGTTCAGAATGCGGATTGCGTTCTGGTCGGTGCGTTCGTCCTCGGGCAGTTCGATGCGCACGAGGGAGGTGTCGACCGGCATGACCCTGGCGTTGGTGCCGTCCAGGGCTGCTGCGATGCCCGAAGCGATCGAGGCCGCGTTGTAGGGGCTCGGATTCAGCAGCTGCAGTTCGAGGGAGCCCGACTCGCTGTAGAACGAGCTCTCCTGTTCGCGCACGACGAGGCCGGCGTTGAGGCACCAGCCGGTCGGACCGGGGTTCTTGGCGAGGTCGACCGTGGCGCCCTTGGCCACGTAGCCAGTCACGGTGACCGCGCCCTGGGCCACCACATAGGTCTGCCCGTCGACACCCTTCAGTTCGGCGCGCAGCAGTTCGCCACCGCGCAGCGAACTGGCGTCCGTCATGACTTCGCACTTCACGTCGAGCTGTTGGCCTTCCTTGGCGAACGGCGGCAACGTGCAGGTGAGGGTCACCAGCGTGCACGTGCCACCGACGACGTCGGCGATCGTGAGGTTGAGCCCGTTCTGGCGCACGATGTTGAGCAGCGCCTGGCGGGTGCCGCGATCACTCGAACCGGTCTTCGCAAGGCCCGTCACGATGCCGATGCCGATCAGCTGGTGCGGCATGCTGTTGTGCAGGCGAGTGATGTTGCGGATGCGCGGCGACAGGATCGTCTCACCGACGTTGTTGCGCGCGGCGCCTAGCGACGTGGCCGTGGCCGTAGCGGGCGCCGTCACTGGCGCTGGCGCGGTCTCGGGGCCAGGGTTCTGCGCCAGGAGTGACGTGGCAGCGAGGAAAAGAAGGGCGAAGAAGCGCATGGAAGGTTGGTGGCGGTTCGTGGGCTCGGTTGCAGTTGGGCGCTACGGATCAGAAGGGCCAGGCGACCCACACCAGCGTGTCAAACAGCTGGCCGATCGGGCCGCGCGTGACCTGGCGCGTATTGGCGCCTTCGCCGGAGATCGAGATGCGTGCATCGGCGACCTGCGCGGAGCCGACGGGGTTGTTGGGCGTGACGTCAAGCGGGCGGACGAGTCCGCTGATTCGCAGCGTGCGCGTTTCGTCGTTGACCGTGACGCTGCGTGTACCGGCGATGACCAGGTTGCCGTTGGGCTGCACGTCGATGACGACGACGGCGATGCTCGCCCGCACTTCCGAACCCGAGTTCTGCTTCGCTTCGCCGTTGAAGTCCGATTCCTTGCGGATGTCGACCTTCGGCAGCGTGTTGCTGAGGAAGGTCTTCTCGCTCAGCGTGAACGCTTCGACGCGCGCCGCCAGCGAGGTGTCGTTGGAGCGCTGCACCTTCTCTTCGTTCTTGACGCTGTGCTGCTCCTGGATCGTGACGGTGAGGATGTCCCCGATGTTGCGGGCGCGAAGGTCCGCGAGCACGCCGATGTTGGCGCCGGCTCGCACATAGGGATTCTGCGCCGCGGCGCTGGTGCCCAGAACGAGGCTCAGCAGGAGAGTAGAGATGGCGGTGAAGTGGTTCATGGGAGCATTCCTCACTGTTGCACGACGACGAGACCGGGAGCGCTCACGACGCCGACCATCTGCGAGCGTGATTGCAGATTGGTGAGCGTGAGCCGGGCACCGAGTGGCGCATCGTGGTTGGCGAGAGCGCGCGCGGTGACCTTCACGCGGCCTCGCGTGAGCACGACCGTGACGACGTCGCCCTTGCGGATCACCGCCGGCAGCGCGGTGTCACCGAGCATGAGCCGACGGTCGTTCTGCAGGTCGCGCGCCGCGTTGAGGCCGTTCACCTGCTCGAGGGAATTGAGGAACAGGCCGGTGGCCTGCGCCATCGCTTCGCGGGTGACCGCGCAGTTGTCGGGGCCGAGCGGCGTGCCGGCGCGGATCGGGCCGAGCGTCTTCACGACGAGCTGGTAGCGCGTCAGTGGGAACGTGATCGGGATCTTCTTGTAGCTCTCGCCGTCGACGACGATCTCGACCTCGATGACCGCTGAGTTGGGGCCAGTCTTGTCACCGCGCAGGCGCGCCACGAACTCCTGCGAACGGCGCCCCGGCGGAGCCTGGATCAGTCGCATGCGCTGCGGCGCCGTGAACTCGACATCGCCGCCTTCGAGCGCCAGCACGGCTTGCAGGGCCGCTGTCGCCGCGTCGAGCACTTCCGGCGTGCTCAGATCGGTCAGCACGGGTTGCACGACGATCTCATTGCTGCCGGCGAACTTCAGCCCGCCGATGTCCTGACCGGAGGCCGCGATCGACTGCACGATCTCGGTGCGGGAGATCGTGCGTGCGTGCCCGGCGACGGGCGCGCGGCCGAACTTGATCTTCGCGATCGCCAGCGCGTCGGTGCCTTCGGGCGTGATCTCGCAGAGTTCGCCGATGGTGACGTCGAGGCCGCGCACATAGGTGGTGGCCTTGAGCTTGACTTCGATCTTGTCCTTGTCGCCGCCGCCGCCGCCATTGCCGTTGCCGAACAGGACGGTGGCGCACAAGCCGAGGATCGCGAAGATGTTCATGGGGGTTCCTTTCGTTACCTGGGACTAGCGGGACAGGTTGGTGGCCGTCGACAGCATCTGGTCGCTGGCCTGGATGGCGCGGCTGTTCACCTCGTAGGCGCGTTGCGCGACGATGAGGTTGACCAGCTCGTTGACGATCTGCACGTTGGAGCGTTCGACGAAGCCCTGCTTGAGCAGGCCGAGGCCCGACGTGCCGGGGGTGGCCGTGATGGGGGCGCCGGAGGCGGGTGTTGGCCGCAAGACGTTGGCGCCCACGGCGAGCATGCCGCTCGGATTCACGAAGCGATGGATCGTGAGTTGGCCAAACGACGTCGACGTATCCGGGCTGCCGGCGGTGCGGCCGCTGACGCGACCTTCGGGGTCGATCGAGATTTCGAGCGTGTCGTTGGGGACCGTGATTTCCGGCAGCACGACGTTGCCACCGCCGGTGACGAGCTTGCCATCGGCGTTGAGGTGGAAACCACCATCGCGCGTGTAGCCGGTCGAGCCATCGGGCAGCGTCACGGAGAAGAAGCCCTCGCCGTCGATCGCAACGTCGAGATCGCGCTCGGTGATTTCGAGCGTGCCCGTCGTGAACACCTTCGTGGTGCCATTGAGGCGCGTGCCCGAGCCGATCTGCGTGCCGATCGGGGCTGGCGAGCTGTTGGCGCCCTGCGCGAGACCCGGCGATTGCAGGGTGACGTAGAACAGGTCTTCGAAGGACGCCTGCGACTTCTTGAAGCCGGCGGTGTTCACGTTCGCGATGTTGTTCGCGATCATGTCCACCATGGTCTGCTGGGCTTTCATGCCCGTGGCGGTCGTGTAGAGGCTCTTGAGCATCGGAAACTACCGGAGGATGTTGGAGATGAGGTTCTCTTGCAGCCGACCGAGACCGGTCAGTGCCTTCTGCGTCGCGGTGAAGCTGCGTTCGACCGTGATCATCTGGACGAGTTCTTGCAGGCTGTCGACGTTGCTACCTTCGAGGTAACCCTGCTGCACACTGTCACCGGCCTGCGTTGCCGACTGGTTCAGCGGGTCCGTGTAGAGGCCCTTGCCGACTGGAATGAGCGCGTCGGGGCGCGGCAGCGTGACGACGGCGAGGGTGCCGAGCACCTGGCCGGTCGTCGGGTTCTGGATGCTGCCGTTGGGCGAGATCGTGATGTCGCTCGGCGCGTCATCGCCGTTGCCGATCTGCACGGTCTGGCCACTCTGATCGAGCACGGCCAGGCCTTCGCGATTGACGAGGCGACCGTCGGCGCCGATCTGCAGCTCGCCATTGCGCGTGTAGAAACTCGCGCCCTGGTTGTTCTGCACGCGCAGCCACGCGTCGCCATCGACCGCCACATCGAGCTTGTTGCCGGTCTCGCGCGTGATGCCGCGGCCGAAGTCCGATTGCTCGGTGTAGCTGATGGTCGGCAGCTGCTCGTTGAGCAGCGAATGGAACTGGCTCGGGGTGTCCTGTGCCACGGCCAGACGACGCTTGAAGCTCGTCGTGTCGACGTTGGCGAGGTTGTTGGCGATGGCCGCCTGCTTCTCGGCGAGGAAGCCGAGACTGCGAACCAGGGTGCTCTCTCCGTAGTTGCCCATGATTACCTCACGATGTTCATGAGTTCGGCGAGGATCTGGTCCGTCGTCGTGATGACGCGAGAATTGGCCTGGAAGCCGCGCTGGGCTTCGATCAGGTTCACGAACTCGCGCGCGATGTCGACGTTGCTGTTCTCGAGCTGGCCCGCGCGCACGGTGCCGGCGCCCGCCGCGCTGGCCGTCGTTGCGATCGCGTCGCCCGAGTTGGGCGACTCGACCCACATCGTGTCGCCCGCCTTCAGCAAGCCGCCTTCGTTGGAGAACATGCTGACGCGCAGCGTGTCGAGCACCTGCGTCTGGCCATTGCTGTAGTACCCGATCAGCCGGCCCTGGCTGTCAAAGCCGGGATCGAGCAAGGTGCCCGGCGGATACCCGTCCTGGTTGGTGGCGGCGACGGTCGTCGAGTTGCCGAGCATCGCGACGCCATCAAACTGCCCCGAAGTGCCGAGATTGACGCTGCAGGTCTGCGCGCCACTGATGCCATTCCAATCGAAGACGAGTGCGTTGGTGCCGCCGCCGATCACGTTGAACGAACCGTCGTCGTTGAAGCGGATCTGCCCGATCGAAGCCTGGCTGATCGAGCCTTCGGTCGGATCGATGCTCGCTTCGAGGTCCCAGATGCCGGGGTCATCAGCGCTGCGCGTGAAGGTCAGCGTGACGGGATGCGTGCGGCCCTGGGTGTCGATGACGTCGATCGAAGTGACCGCCGTGTCCGGGCCGGTGCCGTTCTGGGCGACTTCGAAGTTGGGCCAGTTGTTGCCGCGCGTGCTGCCCACCGTGTCGCCGACGAACAGGCTCATGTCGGCTTCCTGCTTGTCCGCGGCGACCAGGCGGATGTTGCCTTCGGCGGTGAGTTCCGCCTGGGCCTGGTTGCCGTCGATCGTGCTGTTGATGAAGGACAGCAGGGCGTCGATGGTCGTGCCGTCGCCGCTCGCGCCGTAGGTAAACACGTCGGAGAACGACGTGCCGTCCGGATTCGTGCCGCTGATCGTGATGCCGTCACCGTCCTGGTAGGCGGCGGTGCGCGCAGTGAGATTGGCGAGGTTGGTCGTGCCGACGGCAGCGGTTTCCGTGCCGGCGACCTGCGTGGCGTTCAGGTCCATGGCCCCGAGCAAGCCCGATGCGCCCGTGCCGTCGTTGAACTTCAAGCGGGCGTTGGCGCCGAGGCGGACCGTCGAGAAGCTGACCGTGCCCGTCGAGTTGTCAAACGTGACATCGAGGCCGGAGATGTCCGCGGCGTCGAATGCGTCGGCGATGTCCGACGCGTTCACCGGACCACCGCCGAAGGTGCCGGCGGGAAACGAGACTTCTTGCTGAGCGCCGCCGTTCACCGAGACCATCACGCTCTTGCCGGCAAAGCTCGTGAGGTCAAACTGCGTGCCCGTGCCCGCGTTGCCAGTTGCCAGTTTGGTCGCCGCAGTGCCCGCGTTGAGCGCGACGCTGGATTGCAGGATCTCTTCGAGCGGACCACCGACGCGCGCTGGCAGGTTGCCCTGGAAGTCGATGCGCGACGTGGCTGCCGCCGGCAGGGTGTCGGAGACCGGAATGGTGATGTTGCCGCCGGTGCTGTTGAGCACGCGCAGGCCACTGCGCGAATCGACGAGCGTGCGATCGGCGTCGATGCCAAACGAGCCGACACGCGTGTAGAACGTCTGCGTACCGTTCGACAGCGTGAAGAAGCCACGGCCCTGCATCGCGACGTCCAGCGAACGTCCGGTGTCTTGGAACGTTCCTTGGCTCAAGTCGGTGTCGACTGTGCCGAGAATGGCTCCGTGGCCGATCTGCAGAGGATTCAAACCGCCGAAGTTGCCGTTGGGGCCCGAGCCCGAACGCACATTGAAGCTGAGCAGGTCGCTGAAGGTAACGCGCGAGCCGCGGAAGCCCGGCGTGCTCACGTTGGCGAGGTTGTTGCCGATGACGTCGATGTAGGTCTGGTGGACCTTGAGGCCTGACAGGCCCGTGTAGAGTGCGGTGCTGACCATTGGTTCTCCGGAGTCCCTGGTGGTGTCGGGTGGTGCTCGATCGCGATCAGGAAGCAGCGGATTCGGCGATGCCGATGACTTCGCGCATGTTGATGTCGCGACCACCTGCGAGCTTGAGGCGCACATCGCCGCTCTCGGCGACGTAGACCGACTCCACCTTTGCCGACGTTTCCTGGCCGCTGTCGTCGGCGTAGCTGACTTCCTTGCCGAGCAGTGCACTGCCCTGGCCGAGGCCCTGCACGCGCGCCAGCACACCCTGGTAGTCGAGCAGCTTCAGCATGTTCGAGTTCAGATCGCGCTGCTCGTTCATGGTCGTGTAGCTGGCCATCTGGTTCATGAAGCTCGCGTTGTCGACGGGCTCCAGCGGCGTCTGGTTCTCGAGCTGCGCGGTGAGCAGCTTCAAGAACGGGTTGTCGCCGTAGCTGGCCTGGCCAGTGGAGAGCACTCCGGTGCCGCCGACGTTGTTCAGGGAGGTGATGCTGGAAGTGGAAGTAGGCATGTGCGTTCTCTTCAGACCCAGAAGTCGAGACCTTCGGCGGTGACGTAACCGCCGAGTTTCGGCAGGTGATTGCGAGCGGCGGCGGCTTGATCGTCGCTGCCGTTCGACTGGAAGTTGTTGTCGCGTTGCTGGCCGCGGCCACCGTCGCTGCGCGTGTGAACCTGCGCATCGGTGACTTCGAGACCGGCGTCTTGCAGCGTCTGCTTGAGCTCGTCCATGTGGCGCTGCAGCAGCGCGGTCATGTCCTTGTGCTCGGCGCCGATGGAGAGGCTGAGCTTGTTGCCTTCGGTGACGACCATGTGCAGGTCGAGCTCGCCGAGGTCCGGCGGTTCGAGCTTCATGCGCATCTCCCCGCCGCCGGGATTCAGCTTCAGCAGGATCTGTTTGAAGACCGAATCGCGAGCTTCGTCGAGCAAACGCGCCGAGCTGGTCGAGCTCGTGCGGTAACCGGCTGCAACGGCGGCGGCGCGCGTAGGCGTATTGGCGCGCTGCATGGCGCCATCGATGCCACGCCCAGGCCCATCGCCAGCGGACTTCGCGCCCGTGATGCCCTGCACGCCATTCGGCGCGGCGGCCACCATCGGGCCGTTCGGCGACGGCGTGGCACCGCGCACGACGACCGCGGCCAGCAACGTCTCGGTGGGGTTGGAAGAAGGGCGGGGAGAGTCGGCTCCTTTGCCTGCAGTTTCCTGCCGCACCGGCTCTCCCCGTCGGGTTGTGTCCGTTACGTCCGCCGTCGCGGCGACCTGTTCGGCCACGGGCGACGACTCAGTATCCTGTTCGATGCCGTGGCTCTCGAGGTGCTCGCCCTCTGCCGTAGGCTCAAGCTCTTCGGGCTCGATCGGCGCGGGCTCTTCAACCACTGGCGACTCGGCTGTTGCCTTCGGTGCTTGCTCGCCAGGCGCCTGCCGCGGTTCCGCGTCGACCGCATCCTGCAGCATGCTGGCAAACGTGTTCTCGCGGCCCGCCGACATCGCGGCCGGTGCCGGCACGCGCATGGGGTCCAATTCGACAGTTCCGCGCAGATTGGTGAGCATTGCTTCGCTTGACTCGATTCCTTCCCTGGTCAGGTAGCACCGCGCGTGCCAGGTTGGGCAAACCCGGCCCGTCGACGGCAGAACTGCCCCCGGAAAGCCGGTGCGAAGGCGGATCCGGGCACCTCCCGGCTCGAACGGCGGCGCGCCCGGCATTTCCTGCCGATCCGCCATTCGGCAGAAAGTGCCGGCACCGGCAGGAGTTGCCGCCGTCGGGATTCCCAGCCGCCGCCGCATCCCACGACACTTTTCCGAAACGAACTCTCAAGTGCGGCACGGACCTGCCGATGATCCTTCCGAGTCACCAACGAGAGCGCACATGGACATCCGAAACATCGGTCAGAAGGGCAACGTAGAACGCGGCGGCGACCGTCCCAAGCGGGCGGAAGCGACGCGCGACTACGTGATCCCAACGGTCCAGCGCGACGAGGCGAAGATCAGCGCGAGCAGTCGCGAGACAGCCGCTGCCATCGATGGGTTGACGCAGCGCGCGCGCGCCGGCGACGGCGATCGCGCGGCGAAGGTTGCTGCCGCGCGCCAGAAGCTGCTTGGCGGCGAACTCGACACGCCGGCGGTTCATGCTGAGACTGGCAAGCAACTGCTCGCCGCGAAGTTCCTGAGCGTCTGAGCTCCCGCTGAGAATCGGCTCTACTTCCGCGGCGCGGTCGCTGCGAGGATGCGCGCATAGCCGATGCCGTCCGGGCCGGCGCGCGCCGCGATGCGATCGATGACCTTGCTCTCGCGGAGATCGAGCACGGCGACAAACTCGCCACGACCACACGCGACATACGCAAAGTGATCGTCGGGGTCGACGGTGATCCCCATCGGTAGCGGGCTCTGTTCGCTGCCATCGCGGCTGATGCTGATCGCTTGCAGCAGCTTCTTCTCCTTGGCATCGAAGACGTAGACCTCACCACTCTCGGCGCACGGAATCAGCGCCAGCGCCCCGCCCTTCGCAAAGGTCACGCGATATGGCAAATCCCCGGTCGGCAGCTCCTTGGTCGCTTTCTGCGTGGTCGGATCGACGATACTGATCGTATTGGCTGCGCGATTTGCCACCCAAGCTTCACCCGTCGCGGGATTGACGGCGAGGCCCTCGGACCCTTTGCCGGTCGGAATGATGACCGGCGGCTCCGCACTCGCCAATGTAAAGAGCGCCACATTGCCATCGCGCACGCTGGTCGCAAACGCACGCTTGCGATCAGGCGACAGCGACACCATGTGCATCGTCGTCTGCGGGGTTCGCAGTTCGCGTTCGACAACGCCTTTGCTGAGATCGACGACGATGAGCGCGCGGGTCAGTTCGGAAGTGACGACCA
The DNA here is from genome assembly GCA_020851075.1 of Planctomycetota bacterium. GTDB lineage: Bacteria > Planctomycetota > UBA1135 > UBA1135 > UBA2386 > JADZDL01. The sequence continues at coordinate 14,967 of JADZDL010000018.1, forward strand.
GATGGGTGTCATCGACGAACGCGCAGCCGTGCGGACGCAAGAACACACGAGTCTTGATGCGTTCGGCGACCTCTATCGCCTCATCGTTGAGTTCGATCGTGCGCAGCACCTTGGCGGCCAACACATCGACAACGGTCAGGCTGCGGCCCGGCTCCTCGGCCCCGTAGTTGCTCACGACGGCCGTCCGCCCATCGGGCGAGATCGCGATTTCGTGAGGGCCTTTGCCGGTCGGCAACACGGCGAGTTCTTTGCGGGTAACCGGGTCAAAGATGGACAGCGAATGTTCGGCTTTGTTGCCGACCAGCAACCGGTCGGTGGCGGCTGGCTGATCTCGGGCCGCGGGGGCGTCCTGGCCGCGGCCGAGGTTGGCGAGCCCCGCCAGACCCGCCAGGGTGGCCACGAACAGCGAAATTGACCGGTGTTTGAGCATTGGCAGCACGCGCCCTGTTACGCAGCAACCGGTCTGCGTGTGAAGAACCGGTGCGCAAACCGTGATCGCGTTCCCCGTTCGGCAGCGATTCTTCGCCAGCGGGGGGGTAGGGCAGCCCCCGGGAATCGGCTACAACTCTGCCGCCCCGCTGATTCGAGTCGTGTTGAGACCCCTTCCCATCTTCGTCACCCTGGCACTTGGCCTGGGCACAACGTCGCGCCTGCGCGCTCAGGAGAACCTCCCCGAAGTTGCGGAGAGTTCCCTGGAGCAGCGTATCGACAAGGCCATCGAGGACTACGAGGCCCTGCGCAAGGACAAGAAGAACCAGCCCCAACGCAATCGGGCCCTATTGTGGCTCGGCGAGATCGACCACGAGCGTGTCTCGCTCTATCTCGAAAAGGAACTCGCCAAAGCCGCGGACACACCTTTTGCCGTCATCGTACTGCAAGCGATCGCGAAGGTGCCGCGCGCGCGCCTGTTTGACGATTGCTGGAACGTGATGAAGCGCGAGTCGGCGCCGATGGGCGTTCGCAATGCCGCGGCGGAAGCAGTCGTCAAGACCGGCGATCGCGGCATCGACAAGCTCATCGATCTCGTTCGCAGTGGCGACAACATGATCACCGCAGCCACGCGCGACGCGGCGCTTGCGGCGCTCATCAACAGTGGTGGCGAACGTGCGCATCGTGGCCTCGCCCCCGTCCTGCTCGCCGGCTCGCAAGAGGATCGGCTGAAGATGCTGAGCCGCATGGATGGGATTCGCGGTGTTCCTCCCGTGAGTCTGTCGCGCATCAAATTGGTGAGTGAAGGCGACGCTGCCGTCGCCGCGATGGCGTGGCGTCAACTGGCTTCGGAGAACCACGCCAAAGCCAAGGACCTCGCGATCGACGTGCTCGAGCGCCTGCCCGAGAACCCTGCGCCGACGATCGCCGCCGACGTCATCCTCGGTCTGTCGATGGTCAAGGAAGCGGACTTCTATCCAGTGGTCCTGCGCCTTGGTTCGAGCACCGCGGCGCCCGTTCGCAACGCGCTGCGCAAGGCCGCGGACCATGCCGCGAACGACCCAGCGTTTGTGCAGTTCCTGGCCACGAAAGGCCTCGAAGACAGCAAACCCGCGGTTCGCGATGCGGCGCTGCTGCTCCTGCGCGCGGCCCCCAAAGAGGCCGTACAACCACTGCTCGCCAAGGTGCGCGCGGCCCTGAAGAACCCCAAGCGCAAGTCGCTCGACCTGGCCATCGGCCTGCACGACCTGCTCGCCAAGGACCCGAGCTGGCGCGCGGACCTTCAGGCACTCGCGGTCTCACGCGACGCCGAAGTCCGCACCGTGGGGATTTCGCTCCTGCTCGAACTCGGCGCCGACAGTGCGCTGGTGCAGGCGCAACAAAGCCTCGGCGACAAGGCCTGGGAACTGCGTTCGATCGCCTATCGTTATCTCACCAAATTCCGCGACGTGGCGTCCATCCCCCTGCTCATTGCGCGCATGGAGCGCGAAGAAGGCCGCCTCGCCATGGAATTGGATCAGGCCCTTTTCGCACACACCGGCACTCGTTGCTGGAAGCGCAAGGAATGGGAGTCCTGGTGGGCCGAACACAAGTCCGGCTTCACGTTGCCGCACCCAGACAGCGTGCGCGGCGGCACCGGGGCCAGCGGCGGCGGCGGCACCACCGTGAGCTACTACGACATTCCGCTCGTCAGCTCGCATGTCGCCTTCCTCATCGACCACAGTGGTTCGATGCGCGCGCCCATCGGCACCGACAAGAAGTACACCCGACTCGATGCGGCAAAAGAGCAGCTGCTGCGGGTGGTTGGCGCACTACCAAAAACGACCGCGTGCAACCTGATCATCTATGACAACGTCGTGCAGCAGGTCTGGGACGCACTGCGTCCCGTCGACGATTCCAATCGCGACGAACTGCTCGCGCGTGTGCAGAAGATCACCTTTGGCGGCGGCACCAACATCTTCGACGCGCTCGAAAAGGCGTTCTTGGACCCGACCGTCGACACGATCTATCTGCTCACCGACGGCGAACCGAGCGCCGGCCGCATCGTTGCCCCCGACGACATCGTCGACGAAGTGAAGCGTTGGAACCGTTCGCGGCAGATCGTGATCCACTGCATAGGCCTCGGCATCGACTCGGGCCTGCTGAAGCAACTGGCGGAGCAGTCCGGCGGTTCGTATCGCTATGTGAAGTAATGGTCCCCGGAGCCGGCGACATGTCCGACGGGAGCTTGCCATCAGCATTCGATATTCCCGGTTTAGGCCGCTTCCTCTTTGCGACTAGCAAGTCGGGTGACTTCTACTATTTCCTCTGTGAGTACCCGCGGGGCGATGGTGGTGTTGTTGACATCCTCGTCTATCCGGAAGAGGGGCCATTCGACGGCGCCTACTGCCAGCGCGTCCGTGACGCGGTCCAGCACATCGTAGGAAACACGGTTGACTTGCTTGCGCCGACCAAGAGCGACATCGCCGAGATGCTGGACGCCCTCGAGATCCCGCCGCCGACAAGCTACGACGAGCTCTTTCGCGCCATCAAGTTGAAGTACGTCAAGTTCCTGGCCGACAAACGCATTGAACTCATCTTCGCTGAGTGTCCCGAAACCGGTTGGTTCAACCTGAATGTCTATCTTGACGAGTTCTTGCGGGTGGAACGGGTCCAGTTTGATGGGTAGCCATCCAGCGCAGCGAAGGAGTCGGCGAGCGCCCCACGCGGCTCTCGTGGCACAGTATCCAAGCCATCAAGGACACCAGCGATGCCTACTCGCGAACAACTCCTTGCACACCTGTGGAACGAGGTCATCAACCCCAACCTGCGCACGGACGGCCTTCACAACATCCTGCGCGAGTGTGCTCGGCATCCCGACGGGCCATTTGGAGACACTGGAGCGGCTATCAGGAGGATGCTCGACGCGGGTGTCTCGCCGCGGGACCTGGGTCTATTTGCGCGAGCCACTGCCTACGAGGCGGTCTTCGGGGTTCTCTACGCATTGAGCGATCCTGGGGTCGACGGTGACGATGTCCTGATGCTGCACGAGGGCCTTCTTCGTGCGGATCCCTCGGGTCTTGAGGGCCGGCCTGGTTCAGCGGAGCCTGCTCCGTAGCTCCCCACAGCAGTCGTGTGGCACGACCAAAGCAACCGCGAGTGCGGTAGGTCCTTTCATAGGGGGCGGACCAACCGAGGCGGTTCCCCCAGTCCAAGAAAGGCCTGTTACCGACGGCGCTTTCGGCATAGGGTCAAAGAAGCCGGAAGATCCTCCAATCATGCGAACCCCCCTTTCTCTGATGCTCTGGGCCTCTCTCAGTGGTGCGTGCGCTCTCGCGCCACGAGAGCAACGGCCGCCGGTCGTGGTGATGCGCGCGGGCGGCGCAGCAGTAGCGCGCGACGTTCACTTCACCGAAGTGTACGCCAGCGAGGTCGTTGTGAGCGGAATCTGGTCAGTGATTTTCACTGTCGATCCGTCCGACATGATCTGGATCCGCGAACTCGCGTCGCATCACGGCGAGGCCGATCTCGTGTTGGATGGCCGAGTGGTGTGGACGTTCCATGCGGAGGATCGTGACTTTGCGCGCTACTTCATCAGCCCAGGGTTCAACGACGAGCCGACCGCGCGCCGCACCGCTGAGGCGATCCGCCTCCGGCATGGAACGACCGACCCTGGGACTGCGCAGCCCTAGGCGGCATCTATCGCGGCTTCCCCAGCATTCTCTGCCAAGAGTGCTTGACCGGGAGTCTGTCGAACGATGAGTTGGTATGGCGGTCGAGCAGGGCGCAGCGACGACGCGCGCGGCCGAGTGCCACAACCGATGGACCGACGTGAGTACTGCCGATGCAAGCCTTGCGCGCGCTTAGATGGTCGATAATCGCGATGTCAATCGTGACCTTCTTCACGTTCGTGCTCGGCCTGATGGTCGTGCTGCTTGTTTCGCTCACTCTTCGCGATGAGCCGTCCGCAGGCGTTGTGGTCGGCGTTGTTGGGTTTGCCACACTTTGCGCGGTGATCAGTACCTACCTTGTGGTGTCGCCGCTTCGGCATGCTCTGCAGGTCTTGCCGCCTGAACTGCTTCCGGCAGCCGCCCTCGGTGTCATCATCGTTTTCACGATAGTCGTGCGGCCGGTCCAGGAGGTCGTGTCTGACCCAGGGAGCCTTGTGCGCCCCACGGAAGTCGATGATCGCTAGGGCGATGCAGGTCATCGACACGCACTTCGTTAATGAGCTCTCCATCGTCCGCGGGGCCTGAGGGTGTGATGGGATATCGGTGCAGAACTTGCGGTGTGTGGCACGACGAGCGTCCCACGTGCTTCGTGTCAGAACTGCCGGCTGTGCTGGCCGCTCTGTCTCAGGAGGAGTTTGCGGCCCGTGTGAAGCGCAGCTCGGATCAGTGTGTGCTCGACGGTGAGCACTTCTTCATCCTCGGGAACCTCGACGTGCGGACTCGCGGGACCGACGAGTTCATGAGGTGGACGGTCTGGACGACCCTCAGTCGTGCAAACTTCGAGCGCGCGTCCGAGCTATGGAATGCTGCCGGTCGCGAGTCCGAACCTCCCTACTTCGGATGGCTCAGCAATCAGATCCCAGGCTTCCCGCCGTCCGTCAACATCAAGGCGCTCGTGCATACCCAGCCTGTGGGCACGCGCCCCCAGATCGAGATCATCGAGCCCGGTCATCAGCTCGGCATCGAACAGAAGGTCGGCATCACCGCCGAACGCGCGGACGAGCTGATTCATGTGGCGTTGCATGGAGCTGGCGAACCAGGCGTCGCGGCTGGCGCAGTTGCATTCCGCCGCCGGACGCTGCTCGCACATTCACTGGTCGCCAACCTCGTCGGTATCTTGGTTGGCGTCGGGGTTGCGTGGGCTCTGCACCCCAAGGCTGGTCCCTTCGGGAGTTTGGTGAACGTGGGCGAGCTCGTCTTCGGTGGAATCGTCGGGCTGATCCTCTCCGGCTTCTACACAGCTTCGCTCTGCATCCGCAAGAAGTAGAATGGCCCTCGACGCGTGGTTCCCCTGTCCACTGGCCTGCCGCATATCTGATGAGCGATCCAGTCTATCCGTCCGGCGAGGAGATCCATGCCGGCGACAGGCTGCTGTTCGACGGCAGGCCTGCCACCATCCTCTTTGTGATCCAGCGCAGCGAGTTCGCGCCAGGAGTGTCTCCGGCCGATTGGGCCTTCGTCACGGGAGACGCGATCGGCGTGCGGTTCGAGGACGACGGCAGCATCGCGATGTATGACGCGTTTTGTCATCACGATGCCATCACCATCTTGTCGCGGACTTGAGCCCGAGAGAATCCCGAGTTGCAGGATCGATAATAGGGAGGTGGTAGACTGCGGAAGAAGGCACAACAGCCGGCGAGCACCGCAGTGGCGTTCGCGCTTAGCGCCTCAGACGTGGGACCGACTCATGCAGATGCCACAAAGAAGGCGCAGGCCTTGGCGAGAGTTGGGCGTGATGATGTTCGGCGGTGGCAACCTCCTGTACGGCGCTCTCGCGGCAGACCGTGCCCACGAGTATTGGTGGGCGGTCATGTCTGCCTACGGTGGGGTGTTTCTCATCGGAGCTGTTCAGCTGATGCGGTTCCGGAGGCGGGTGGACCACTGAGATGCGCAGTCGGAAACACACAGCGTGGAAGAAGAGTCGGACCTTCGGCGACGTGTTCGGGGGGAGGACTAGTCCGAAGATCACGGATCGGATCGTCAACCGGGTGCATTCGTTGCGCGCCCCTGGACCCGGCATCGAGACCCCGATCCTGATCGAGGACAATCCGTCGCGTGACTACTACTTCCCACTGAGCATCGAGGAGTGCAGAACCGCGCTTCACGCGCTGCCGGCGAGCCACTACGAGGGCCTTACTCATCTGTGGCTGCGACGTCCGAGTGGTGTCGATCGTCGAAACGGACTGCCACTGGCGGAGTTCTTGTGTGGCAGTGGAGTTCGACTCATCGTGATGTACCCGTGGCGAGTCGATCGGCGAACATGCCTTGGCAGGTTGCGCCCGGCTGGCAATCTGGCTCGAGAGCTCGAACGCTTTGGGGCAACGTTTGTGAGGGATCGCGGGTGGTGGTATGCACAGCTCGATCCCGATGCACTCCGCGAGTACTACCTACATGTCTTGTACCACGAGGTGGGGCATCATCTCGATTGGTACCAGCGACGTTGGAGTGCAGCCAACATGAAGCAGGTGGAGGCGGCTGCCGACCAGTATGCAGTGCGGTTCTTGCAGAGTGGCAAGACTGTGCTCGGTCAGTTGGATTAACGTGACTCAAGACCATTGCGCGGTGATGCATGTGGATGCGCTGAAGATCATCGGGCTGTGCGTCGCGGCGGCGATCGTCTACGGCGTTGTTCACGACCAGGTGACCGCGCGCGTCTGCATCGAGTATTTCACGATCGGGCATCCTCCCGTGTTCGCCACGGAGTCGCCGACACTGCTGGGGATCGGTTGGGGCATCCTTGCCACTTGGTGGGTAGGCCTGCTTCTGGGGGCACCGTTGGCGTTCGCCGCGGTGCGTGGTCCTTGGCCGCGGCGTTCGGTTGGGTCGCTTATGAAGCCGATCGGCGTGCTCCTCGCATGCATGGGCGTCGCGGCTCTGGTCGCCGGCGTGATCGGGTTTGTGGTGGCGGGTGAGGGTTGGGTATTCCTGCTCGAGCCGCTGGCTTCGCGCGTTCCGTCCGAACGGCATGCCGCCTTCATCGCCGACCTGTGGGCGCATTCCGCGAGCTACTTGGTTGGCTTCGTCGGTGGCGTCGTTCTTATCAACCGGGTTTGGCGCAGCCGGCGGCCACGACGAACTGGTGCGACCTTGTCGATGAGGTGAGGGAGTAGGGGCCCTCGCGGCCTGATTGCCGCCGCAAAGGGGACGATTGCCTGGGCATGTTCCGCAACCCCTGCGGTCATGCGATTTGCCTCGCCACCGACGGCGAGCTCCGCGGCTCTAAGTGTCTGCGACGACTACTAGGTTGCATGCTCCAATACGCCGCGGTGTCTGGTAATGCCCCAAGCCGCGTTCGGGACCCGGCGACAAAGAAGTTGGCTTGTCCAAGGCGAACATCCTCGCGTTCGGTGTCATGCGTCAGTACGGGAGGAAACATGGTAGAAATAATTCTGAGCCTCCTGATCTTGGCAGCGATCGTCGACATGCAGATATCGATCAAGCGTGGATTCAGACAGCTCAACGCGGAGCTGCGAGCTATTCGATCCGAGTTGCATGACGATGCTGGCGCATAGTTCGAACCGCGAGGCGAACTGGCTGAGGCAACGGAGAACTGAAGCCACGGCCCGTTGCCTGGCCCGAGGTTGAACCGCCATGAGTCGACAACGCGTAACCAGAGAACTTGGTTGGCTGCTTGCCAGTGGAGCCGGGGCTGCCCTGCTGACCTCGGGCTTCTATGGGTGGGCGTGGCCCTCCGATGCCCCGTGGGTCTTCTATGCTCCCTACGCGGTGTATACGGCGGGTCCCTGGCCGCTCTTCGGGGCGCTGATCCTGATCTTGGTGGGCGTGAGGGGGTTGGTGCTCTTGGTGAGACGGCGTTGGTGCAGGCTCGACGAGCAGCGAGGACCGCGATGACGCGTAGAACCGAGATACATCGCCCGCAGGGTGCGTTCGTCTGCACGGTCACAGACGAGAGGGCATCAAGATGAGTGGAGATGTTGGAGATCCAGCCGCGAACAGGTGGAGCCCGGCCCAAGAGCCGTGGTTCCCATGGGTGGTGTGGCTGTTTGGACCAGCATGTCTTGGGGCCACTACGGCACTGTGCCTGGCTCGCCCCGTGTTCACCGAACTGCCAGAGGGTTTGCCGCTCGGGTGCGCAGTCGTATTTTCGCACCTGCTGTCCGCGGTGCTCTTTGTCTGGCACGTAGTGGTGCCTGGGCCGCATCGAAGGTCTGGGATGTTCTGGCTACTTGCCGCCTATTGGCTGGGCCTCATTGGGGCGGTGGTGCTCGGCATGTTCGTGGGTGGTCGGGATCCTGTGCTGTCACGGATCCCGTTTTGGCTGAGCTTGGGTGCTGGGCTGGGGGCGCCGCTGGAGGGCTTGCGGCATTGGGTTTGGAGCCAATACGGCTCCTAGCACGACTTGACGCACCACCGTAGGCTCCCGTGCCAACGCCATGAATGAGCGAGCCGTCTTCGTGATTCTCGCCGACTTTGAGGGAGACCTCTGGTCACTGTCGCGAACACAGCATGTCTGGCTGTTGAGTTCGCCGCACAACGACGCGCAAGCGCGGACGGTATGGGATCGAGAACAGGAGGACTACTCTGCGGAGCGTGGTGTTACGACGTTTGTAACCGGCGGTGAGAAGGTGTCCGAGCTCTACGGGATATTGGGCACTGTCGATTGCCACCATGGGGAAGACGCCGTGGTTGTGCCCTGGACGACAATCCACGTGCGCGGGGTGGTGCTGGCGGACGTTTCGACGGCGGCAGTGGCGGAGGAGGTCGGCGATGGCATCGAGATCGCGCCGGAGCCAGAGGGGTTCGTGATCAAGCGCACTGCTCCCCATGTCGTGGAGGGGCGAGATCGTTCGCAGGGACGCCGGCACTGACGGCAATTCGTCAGCGCAGGGCACCCTCAAGCGCGGTTGCCGCATTCGTGCGCTCATCTCGATACTTGACGATCATCGGCGCGGCGAGCTGCAGGCCCAGCGAGGTCGCGTAGTCGCCACGGGCCGGGCGCGAACCTGGCACGACGACCGCGCCGGCCGGGATCTCGCCGCGGCGTTCGCAGCCGTGCACGAGGTCAAAGATGGTCGTCGCAGAGGTGAGCACGACGCCAGCGGCAAGCACGGCACGTTCGCGCACAACGACACCTTCAAACACGCCGCACAGACCGCCGACGAACGCGCCGTCTTCGATGATCACGGGGCTCTGGTGGGCCGGTTCGAGCACGCCGCCGATCTGGGCGCTCGCGGAGAGGTGCACGTCGCGACCGATCTGCGCGCAGGAGCCGACCAGGGCGTGGCTGTCGACCATCGTGCCCGCATCGACGTAGGCGCCGACGTTGATGTAGGCCGGCGGCATGACCACGACTCCGGGGGCCACGTAGGCACCGCGGCGCACGGCCGAACCACCGGGCACGAGGCGAACCTGATCGTCGAGGTCAAACTCGCGCAGGGGGTAGGCGGGTTTGTCGAAGTAGCGCCCGCCGGAGCCAGCGATGGCTTCGAGCCGGGTGCGCCGGAAACCGATCAGGATGGCACGTTTGACCCAGGCGTTGGCGCGCCAGGTGCCCGCCTCGTCGCGGAATGCCGCCCGCACCGAGCCGGACTCGAGCGCCTGCAGCAGGGCGCGGTGGGCATCGAGCCAGGCGGCGTCGGCCATGAGTGTGGCGTCTTCGCGATGGAAGAACGCCTCGAGCTGGTCTTCACGCATGGCTGGGTTCCTGGTGCAGTTCGTGCAGAGCCGCGCGCAGGCGTTCGCAGGTAGTCGGCGTCGCCGGTAGCAGAGGTAGGCGCATTCCTGGCTCGCAGATGCCGTGCAGAGCGAGCGCCGTCTTGATCGGAATCGGGTTGGGTTCGGCGCCGAGGGCCAAGAAGAGTGGCAGCAGCTGCGCATGCAGTTCGCGCGCGCGTGGCGAGTTCTGCAGCGCGGCGGTGATGAGTTCGCGCATGGGGCCTGGCACGACGTTGCCGGCCACCGAGATGAGCCCGTGACCGCCAACGGCGATCGTCGGCAACGCGAGTGCATCGTCGCCGGCCAGCAGAACCTTGTCCCTGGGCAAATCGGCGGCGAGGCGCGCGATCTGCTGCAGGTCGCCGGAGGATTCTTTGATGCCGACGATGTTGGCTTCGCTCCAAAGCGCCGCCACCGTCTCGGGCAGCAAGTTGGTCGCCGTGCGCGAAGGCACGTTGTAGAGCAGGATCGGCAGATTGGGGGCCGCGGCTGCCACGGCGCGGAAGTGCGCTAGCAGGCCGGCTTGCGTCGGGCGTGTGTACGGGGGCACCACGACGAGGGCCCCGTGGGCCCCGAGCTGGTTGGCGCGGCGCGTCCAGGTGACCGTCTGGGCCGTCGAGGAAGCGCCCGTGCCGACGAACACCGCGAGCGGGCCCGCGTGCGCGAGCACCGTGTCGACCACGAGATCGCGTTCGGCCTCGGTCAACATCGCCGCTTCGCCGGTCGAGCCGAGTGCTACGACGAAGCGTGCGCCGCCAGCGGCGACGTGATGCACGAGGCGCACGAGGGCGGGTTCGTCGATGGCGCCATCGGGCAAGAACGGCGTCGCCAGCGCAACGCCGAGTTCACGGCAGTTCGGGTTCATGAGTTGCCTCCAGTGGTTTGGCCGAGGCCTGCAAACAGCGGGTCGAGAACGCTCGCGGCGATGTCCTCCATCGTGAACACGCCCTTGCGACCGTGGATCCATGCCGCGGCGGCCATCGCGCCATCGGCGAACGCGCTCGCGCTGCGCGCCGTGTGCACGAGTTCGATCACTTCGGCCGGAGCGTCCATGCCGACCCGGTGTTCGCTGTAGGTGCTGCCGGCACGGATCACGCCGACGCTGAGTTCGTCAGCGCGCAGGGGGCCGCCGAGCGACCACGAGGTCTTGCGCGGGCAGCCGTCGAGCAGCGTGGCCGCCAGCAGTTTGGCGGTCCCCGACGGCGCGTCGTGTTTGCGTTGTTGGTGGTGCTCGACGAGGTAAGGATCGCGCGTGGGATCGAGTGCACAGAAACGCGCGAGCACGAGGCTCAGGCGCCGCAGCAGGGCGACGCCGAGCGAGAAATTGGGGGCCAACACGACGCCGATGCGGCGGCCGATCTGTTCGCGAAGGTCGGGCAGTTGCCAGCCGGTGCTGCCGATCACGAGTGGGGTGTTGGTGGCGAGCGCCCAGGCGATCCGGGCGGCCACGGCGTCGCCGCTCGACGCTTCGATGGCGACGTCGACGGCGGTGGGCGGCGATTCGCGCGTGACCTGCCAGGCCAGCTGTTCGCCTGCGCGCGTCGCGATGGCTTGGCCGAGACGGCCTTTGCCGAACACGCCGAGGCGAAGGTCGTGGCTCATCGGCTCACCTCGGCGGCGGCTGCACGATTGGCCCGTTCGGCGAAGAACTCTGCGTGTAGTCGTTGCATGGCGAGGGCCGCTTCACTCTGGCGAACGACGAACGACAGGTTGCGCTCGTTGCCGCCAAAACCGATCAGTTCGGGCGTGATGGAGCCGAGTGCGCGGCAGGCGCGTTCGACCACGTGCGGAGCGGTGCGCAAACCTTCGCCGACACCGCAGACGATGGCGCGATCGCGCAGGATCTCGACGCGCGCGAGCCCATCGAGCGCCTGCACGAGGCGTTCGAGCGGCGCATCGGGCTCGACCGTGCAGGACACCGCGACTTCGGCCGTGACGACCAGATCGACGCAGATGCCGAGTTCGCCGAAGGCCGCAAACAGCCGCGCGAGGTAGCCGCTGGCGGCGAGCATGCGCGTACTCGTCATCGTGAGCACGGTGACCGGGCCTCGCGTCGCGAGTGCGGCAAGGCCGTTGCGCGCGGTGGTGGCGCGGCGCGGGTCGATTGTCGTGAACGAGCCGAGTGGTCGTTGGGTGTGGCGAACGGTGACCGGGATGCCAGCTTCGACGGCGGGTTGGATCGTGGCCGGGTGTAGCACCTTGGCGCCGAAGGCGGCGAGTTCGGCGGCCTCGGCGGGGCTCAGCGTGAGGATGGGTCGCGCGCCGGGCACGATGCGCGGATCGGCCGTGAGCACGCCTTCGACATCGGTCCAGATCTGGACTTCACTCGCGCGAAGGGCTTCGCCGAGCAGTGCAGCGGACCAGTCGCTGCCACCGCGGCCGAGCGTGGTCGTGAAACCCTCGCTCGTCGAGCCGACGTAACCTTGCGTGACGACGATCGAGCCGGTGGCGAGCGGCGGTGCGAGATGTTGGGCGGCGAGCGCTGCGATGGCGGGTCGAATCGGGGTCGCGGCACCAAAACGCGCGTCGGTGCGCAACACGCAGCGCGCGTCGAGGTGAGTGACCATCGCGCCGCGCGCTTGCAGCAGCGCAGCGAAGACCGTGGTCGCGATGCGTTCGCCGTGGGCGACGATGGCGTCGTTGGTGCGCGGAGTCAGTTCGCGAAGCAGGGCGGTGCCACGCAGCAGCACCTGCAGCTCTTCGCGCATCGTCGCCAACGCGGATTCGCAGGCCAGGAGCTGTTCTGGGGCGTTGGCGAGCAGTTCACGGGCCGTGGTGTCCCCGCGTGCGAATGCGTCCGCGACACTTTGCAGGGCGCTGTCGAGGTCGCCAGCTGCGGCCGCCCGCGCGGCTGCGAACAGCGCGTCGGTGGTCTTGCCCATCGCCGACAACACGACGCACGGTTGCTGGGCTCGCGCCGCCAGCACGAGGTCGGCAACTTGACGAAGCCGCGCGGCGTCGGCCACCGAGCTGCCGCCGAACTTGAGTACGATCACGACGGGTTGCTTTGCAGGAAGTTCTCGGCGAGCGCTACGAGCAGTTCGCAGCCGGTGCGCAGTTCGGTGCCGGTGATGTGTTCGTCGAGCGTGTGCGCGACGCGGATCGTGCCCGGGCCGCAGAGTGCGATGCGGCGCGTGGGTACGAGCTGGCGCACGCGTGGCGCGTCGCTGCCGAACGTGACGGGCGCGTGCGGGAAGCCCGGCACATGCGGGAAACGCTCCGGCGGCGTGAAGGACAGTTCTTCGACGGCACCTTCGGCGGGTGCGAGTTCGCGAGCCCGCGCGAGGAACTGCGAATCGGGCAGCGAGCGCACGAACAGCGAAGCCTCGGCATTGGCGGGCACGACATTCGGGGCGCCGCCACCGTGCAGCATGCCGAGATTCCAGACTTCGGGCCCGAGCTCGGCGTCGTTCGCCGTTGGTACCTCGCGCAGACGCTGCAGCCAGTCGAGCAACGGCCAGATCGCCGAGCGCCCGAGTTCGGGCGTGCCCGAATGCGCCGCGAGCCCCTTGGTGCGCAGCCGCAGCTGCAACGCGCCACGCTGGCCCGTCGCAAGCTTGTTCTCGGTCGGCTCCCCGTTGATCGCCGCCGTGCAGGTGGCGAGGCGCGGTGCAAATTCCGCGGCGGCTGCAGCACCGATGCTGTCGGTTTCTTCGCCGACCACGCCGAGCCACGCAAAGCCACTGTGGCCGCGCGCGAGCAGTTCGTGGATCGCGCCCAGCTGCGCGGTGATCTGGCCCTTGGCGTCGCACGTGCCGCGGCCCGAGAGCAGGTCGCCCTGGCGACGCGGCGGTAGGAACGGGGGCACCGTGTCGAGGTGCGTCGAAAACAGCAGGCGTGGTACGCCCCAGGTGGCGAGCACGTTGTGCCGTCCCGGAGCGACTTCCTGGAGCTCGATCGCGGCGCCGAGTTCGCGCAGCAGCGAGCGCAGCGCCGGCAGGCCGTGATCTTCGCGGCCCGTCGTGGTGTCGGCTCGGCAGAGAGCTTCGGTGCGATCGAGCAGCCAGCTTTGGCTGAGCGCGGGGGTGCGCGGCGAGGTGGTGTAGGTCGCAGGCGATGTCACGATGGTTGTCCTCTCGCTGGCACGCCTTCCTTCTGGAAGGCGTGAAAACGAACACAACCGCCGGATGATCCGTAGCGTCACCACTCGACTGGCACTTCGCGCCGACACTCGGCGCGACAGCCGTGGGGTGTTAACCCCAACGTCCAACCACGAGCACGAACGACGTGCACGCGGTTTCGGCGGTCGTCGCCTTTCGCCGACGCTGCGAACGGGCTCGCTGCCCTCGCGTCGGGTACTCATCGCGACCGCTCCTCCAGCGGTTGTGCGCACGATGGCTCGTGTTGGCTCGCTGGTCAATCGTCGCCATGAAGAATCGGCCAACGAATTCGCCGTCTGCCAATCGACGACGTGGGGCGGTAGCTTGTGTCACCGCCAGGAAATGCCGAAAGGCATTGCTCGTGATGGAGAAGCCACCAGACATGACTGCGAAGAGAGTCTGCCTATCGCCCCTTGTTGGCCTGATGCTCGTTGGCGTTTGCGCCGCGCAACGCCAGGTGCTCACCGTGGGGGGGAGCAATGCGACGCACACCGATCTTCCTGCCGCCGTGGCCGCCGCTGCGCCTGGCGCGGTAGTGCAGGTGCGCCCAGGCAATTACACCGGTTTCTCGACCAACAAGGCGCTGCGTATCGTGCTCGACTTCACAGCGACGACCGGCTCGGTGAGCGCGCCTGCTGGCAGCGCATATGCCATCGAGATCAACGGCTTGCCGGCCGGCCAGCAGTTTGCGCTGGTGGGACGCGGGGCCGCCATTGGCGCAGGTTCGTTGGGTGCGATCCGCATCGCGAACGTGGGTGGATCCGTTGTGCTCGACAGGCTCTCGGTGGCCGTCGGCAGTGCGCATTCGGGCATCGACGTGCAGAACAGTGCCAACGTGCTCGTCCAGAACGCCAGCATCGCCGGGGCGCCAGCCCTGCAAGTGCAGGACGCGGTCGTGGTCGGTAGCAGCGTGGCGTGGTCGAGTCCCGTGGGGGTGGGCATCGTCGCCCTGCGCGGCAACCTGGAGTTTGGGCTGGGCAGCATGGCGGGCTATCGCGCGCCGGCGCTGCGCGTGTTGGACAGTGTGGTGCGCCTCGCTGGCAATGGCTCGACGGCGATCCGGGTTACGGGCAATCCGCCGCAGGCGGTCGCGGCGATCGAGGCGATCCAGAGTGATGTTCGCTGGTTGCCTGCGAACTTCGTCGTGCAGCCGGGTGGTTCTGGCCCGGCGCTGCTGGGCGTCGGTGGCCAGGTGATCACGGAGGAAGTGCCAGCGCTGGTGGCCAGCTGCGGGCCGCCTGGCGGTCTGATGGCGGCGTCGATGACGCGGCCCTCGCCGGCGCCGGGCATCGTAGTGCTTGGCAACCTCGTGCTGTCGCACGTGGCGTTTGGGCTACCAGGGGTGTTCTGGGATCAGTCCGGGCCCGCGGTGGTGCTCGCCGTGGGGCCGGTCGACGCGACGGGCTTGTCGTTCCAGACCACGTGGCCAAACGTGCCGTGGTTGCTCGGCGAGCTGTTTTGCTGCCAGGGCGTCGTCATTCAGCCGAATGGCGCGCTGCTCACGAGTGGCGCCGCTACCTGGACTGCGCTCTGACTTGCTGGGGCGTGAGCGCGTTCAGCGCGCGAACTTCGCGAGCGCGCCCACGACGTCGATCTGTTCGCCTTCGGTGAGCCCCTGGAAGATCGGCAGTGCCAACGCGGTGGCCGCGGCTTGCTCGGCGACCGGGAAGTCTTTCGCGTTTGCGCCCAGGTAGGCAAAGCACGGTTGGCGATGGAACGGGATCGGGTAGTAGACCGCGCAGCCGATGCCTTGTTGGCGCAGGTGTGCGATCGCGGGATCACGTTGCGCGGCGGGCACCCGCAGCACGAACTGGTGGTAGGCGTGGCGATCGGTGTCGACCGGAAGCGTGGCCCAATCGAGCAGCTTCGCCTCGGCAAATAGGCGGCGATAACGCGCCGCATTCTCGCGCCGCTGCTCAGTGACCTTCTCCATGCCGCGCAGTTTCACGCGCAGCGCGGTCGCTTGGATCGCGTCCATGCGGAAGTTGCCGCCGATCAGGTGGTGCTTGTAGAGCTCGGCCTGGCCGTGGTTGCGCAGCAGCTTGCACTTGGCCGCGAACGCATCGTCATTGGTCGTTAGGAACCCACCGTCGCCGATGCCGCCCATGTTCTTGGTCGGGAACGTTGACCAGCCGGCGCAGAGACCATCGCCGCCGGCCATGCGGCCCTTGTACTTCGTGCCGATGGCCTGCGCCGCGTCTTCGATGAGCGGGATCGAGAACTTGCGGCAGATCGACAGGATCGCATCGACATCGAAGGCGGTGCCGAACAGGTGCACGGCCATGACGGCCTTCGGGCGCTTGCACTCCTTCAGGGCGTCTTCGAGGCGTTGTGGATCGAGGTTCCACCAAGTGGGTTCGACGTCGACAAACACCGGGCGGGCGCCGACGCGCGCGACGACGCCGGCCGTTGCGAAGAACGAATACGTTGGCAGCAACACCTCATCTTCGGGCCCGATGCCGAGCGCCATGAGCGGCGCCAGCAGTGCGTCGGTGCCCGACGACATCGTGATGGCGTGCTTGCAGCCGAGGTAGGTCTGCAACTCGTGCTCAAGGTTTTCGACTTCAGGGCCCAGGATGTACTGGCCACTGCGAACGACGCGAACAACGGCAGCCTCGACTTCGGCGAGTTGCGCCTTGTCGCGCAGGAGATCGATCAGGGGAACCGGCATTGGAGGGCGGAGACGATAGACGTTTGGCGGCCTACTTGCCATTCCAGCGCTTGGCCCGACGCTCCGCAGCGGCCCGCAGGTCAGCGGACAAGTTGTCCGGGGCCACGGCCAGCAGGGCCCTGGCCCCGGCGACGTCGCCATTGCGTTCGAGCAATCGCATTTCCACGAACCAACACGACGGGTCGTACCAGCCTTCGCGCTGGGCCGTAGCCAGGTTGTTGCGAATGGCGCCGAGTTCGTCGCGGTTGCAGTAGGTGACCTGGATCAGCGAATGCGTGATGCGCAGCGGGTGGTCTTCTGGGAACCGACTCGTGATGCCGAGGAAGGACTGGTAGAGCAAGCGGCAGGCGGCGAGTTCGCCTTCGCCGTGCGGTTCGTCCCGCGCGTCGAGGCGGATCAAGGTCGCCCACACCTGGCCGGCGAGTTTGCGGCACAGGTCGAGCATCGAGGTCAGATCGTCAGCGCCACCCAGGCGAAGCACGAGGTCGGTGGCGGTCGTCAGGTGATGCAGGGCCCCGACGAAGTCGTTGCCGTGCAGCGCGAGGCGCGCCCAGAGCACGGCGACCATCATGCGCTGTTCGGTGGCGTGCAGATTGTCGGGGGCGCGGGCCGCCAGGGTTTGCACGAGTGGATCCGCCTGTCGCAACAGAACCCTCGCTTTCTCAAATTGTGCGCCTTCAAAGGCGGCTGCGGCGCAGGCGTGGGTCGTCGCGAGCAGATACTCGGTATAGAAGAGGTTGTCCGGATCCATGCGATGCACGACCTGGATGCTCTCGAGCATCTTGTCCATCATCGCCATGGCCGCGGGGTGGTTGCCGCGTCGTTCGGCGAGCGACCCGGAGAGGCCGGCAAGTTCGCGCAGCAGGCCAAACGTGTATGGGCTGTCGCTGTAGTCGGCGGTCAGGTTCTCGATGAGCTTGCGGGCCTCTTGCAGCTGGTCTTCTGCGGCATCGAGCTTGTTCTCGAATATATCGAGAGCAGCCAAACGCATGAAGTTGTGCGCGAGATCATCCTGTGGTTGCCGAGCCTTGAGCGCCTCAGCGTGCAAGGCAAGGTAGAGCGGGTGCGCAGCTGCGTAGGACGAACGAGCACGATCCAACGACTGGTTGTGGGCGAGGGCGATCTCCTTGTGCAGGTCGCCAACGAGCACGTGCGCCAACGCCAGGTTGCGCTTGGCCTCCGGGCTGGGATCGCGCTTCTCAATGAGACTGCGAACCTCTAGCAGCAGATTGCGCAATTCGACCGCGCGCTGCGATTGGCCGCGGCTGCGCGCGACCTGGCCATCGATCTGGAGAACTTCGGCCTGCGTACGCCGCACGCCGAGATCCTCCGGAAAGCGGATCACCATGTCGTCGACCGCGGCGCGCAGTTCGGCCGAAAGCGTGTTGGCGGTCGGACTGCCGTTGATGCGCGCACTCAGCTGGCTCACGGTCGAGGTCAAGACCGTCACCAGCGAGTTCTGGGTAGCTGCCGCCTCCGAAAAACTCGCCAGAGTCCCATACGTGCTGATGCCGAGCACCAGCAGCACCGCGGCGACGGCTGCGGAGAGTTTGCGCTGGCGACGCACGAAACGTGTAAGCAGGTACCACGGCGTCGGGCGCTGAGCCTCCACGGGGCGATCCTGCAGCCATCGTACGAGGTCGTCAGCGAAGTCGTCGGCGGCGCCATAGCGGTCATCCGGGCGTCGGGCGATTGCGCGAGCGAGCACGACTTCGAGGTCGCCGCGCATGCGCGGGTCAAAATTTCCGGCGGGCACAGGTTCGGCGTCGCGAATCCTCGCGATGGCGCTGAGCACGCCGAGTCCGCGCACTTCGATTGGTTGGCGGCCGGTAAGCAGTTGATAGCCGAGCACACCAAGGCTGTAGACATCGCAGCGAACGTCGACTTCGCCATCGATCTGTTCTGGTGCGATGTGGCCCAAGGTGCCGACGACGTGCTGGGCCAGGGTGGCTTCCGAACTGTTGCTGACCGCTGCCGTGGCGACGCCGAAGTCGAGCACGCGAGGCAAGAGCGTGTCGCCCTCGACTTCCAGTCGCACGTTGTCCGGCTTGATATCGCGGTGGATCACGCCGCGTCGATGGGCGTGACCGATCGCGCGGCAGATCTGCACAAGCAGCCGCACACGCGCGTGTTGGTCGAGTTGCCACTGCTCGGCGCCCGCGAGAAGCGGTGGCCCGTCCACGAACTCCATCGCCAGATACGGTTCGCGTCCGGTAGGCGTGGTGACGTGACCGGCATCGAGGATCTGCACGATGCCGTGGTGATTCAGCCGGGCCAGCAGCACGACTTCGCGTCGAAACCGGTTGAGCACGGCATCGCTGGCCTCACCGGGGCGTAGGCGCTTCAACGCCACGATGCGCCGCGTGTCCGTTTGCGTGGCGCGATAGACGACGCCCATGCTGCCTTGCCCGACCATCTCGTGCAGCACGTAGCGGCCAAACGTCTCTTCGTGCGACAGCTCGGTGGCCTTGGTTGCGTTCGTTGCAGTCACCGGCGACCGCAGCACGGCTTGCACCTGACGTTGCAGTTCCTGGTCGGAGCCGCACGCGGTCAAGATGGCCGCCGCGTGCAGATGTGGTGGCAGAGCGCTGACTCGCGCCGCGATCGCGAAGGCGCGACTCAGGCTCTGAGTCGGTTCGCCAGCGGGAGGGTCGGGCGGAAGCATGGGTTGGCCATGATCCGGATCCGTGCCGGCGAACGCAACCCCGGCAACGGGTGTTGGTCCGCGAGCCTTGGTATCGGCCCGAGGGCCTCGGCTCAGCGGCTCAAGCTGCCGTGGCGCCAGCGATCGGCGAGCGAATAGATCGGTTCGCAGAGCAGGTCGACCACCGAGATCGTCTCAAGCACGTTCTCGTCGAATGAAGGTTCGGTCTCGGTGACCGCGTCGGCGAGGGCCGCATACCGATTGCGATAGCCGCCGAGCACCGAGCGCAGCCCCGCCTTGTCCATGTGCTCCTGAAAGCGCACGTGCAACAGGGTCATACCCACCGTGCGGTTCTGGTGCACTTCGGGCACGAGCACGACCGTACGATCGTCGCTGCGCCCCTTGGCGACCATGCACTGCTTCTCCATCGCGACGAGGTGCTTGGTGCCCTTCAGCACCGGGTTCTGTGAAGTGCGCGAACGCAGCGTCTTGGCGATGCCGCGCTGGTCGATGACGTGGATCTGGGCCGTGCCCGTCTCGAGGTCTCCATCGATGCGATATCGCGTGCTGCCGAGCACTTCGACGACCGCGGCGTCGAGGCCGGAGAGGGCGCGCAGGTCGCGGTAGCCGAAGTGGTCGCGGCTCGCGCCGGCTTCGAGCAGGGCGCGCACGAGCGGTGCTGTGAGCAGCGCTTCGTCAGCGCGCGAGATGCCAACCGTGACGGTCTTCGCCTGATGTTTGATGGCGTCGACTGGCCGCGTCAACTGATCAATGCCGTGCGTGAGCTCTTCGGTAAGGGCGTCGATGAGAACGCCCGGAGTGCCGTTTTCACCAAATTCGATCGCGAACACATCGAGCGGCACGTAGCCCAGCGCGTAGTTGCACAGCGAGGTCAAGCGTGCTGCCGTGCGCGCTTCGAGCGTGCCATCGTAGCGGCCAAGCAGCAGATCTTTGCGGAACTCAAGCCAGTGTGGCTGCAATTGTGGACGCAGCATCTGCAGCGTGTCCTTGCCCTTCGCTCCGGTTGCGAAGATGGACTCGATCGCACCGCGCATGCGACGCAGCGGCAGGGCGAGCTCATCGATGGCCAAGGCCGAGCGATAGCCAAACAGGTGTCCAGCCATCGTCGACAGGATGTAGGCGAGGGCCGGGTGCACCGTTGGCACGTAGATCGTCGCCGCGGCCGATGAGAAGCGCGTTTCCCCGGTGGTGGCGACCACGATCGGGCACGCCTTGTGGGCCTTGTAGATCGCGACTTCCTTGGCGACGTCGTCGGCGGTCGAACCGGTGAGGCCGGCTGCGCAAACGAGGATCATTGGTTCCGACGACAGGTCGATGTGCTTCTTGTCTTCGGTTGCGTCGCAGGCGATCGACTTGTAGCAGAGCTCGCTGAGTTTGATGCGCACTTCGGCAGCGGCGACGCGGTTCTTGCCGTTGCCGACCAGCGCCCAATAACGGCGTTGCGGGGCCAATTGGCGGGCGATCTCGGCAATTGCGTCATCCTGCTTCAGCACCGTTCGCATCGCCGTGGGCAGCTCCAGCATGGCCTGCAGCAGCTGATGCTCGGCGGCGTCGTTGGCGCAGCCAGCGGCGCGCGCCAGGGCGAGCGCGAGCAATTGACCTGCAGCGCATTGCGCGTAGAAGGCCTTCGTGCTGGCCACACTCATCTCGACGTCGCGGCCATCGCTCGTGAACAACACGCCGTCAGCTTTGTCGCAGAGGTCGCTGCCGCGGCGATTGACGATCGCAAGCACGGTGGTGCCGCGTTGGCGCACGAGGTCGACCGTACGATTGGTGTCCGTCGTGGTGCCCGATTGCGAGATTGCGACGATCAGCGTATCGCGCATGTCGTCGGTCAACGCGAACCCCGACAGTTCGGTTGCCGGCATTGCATGCACGGCGATGCCGGTTGGCAGCAGGGCATCGGCAATCGCGGCGGCGACCGCCTGGCCGGCGACTGCGGCAGTTCCCTGACCGATCACGAGCACGCGGCGAACGCGCTTCTCCTGCAGGGCCTGCACGGTCACGGCCGGCAGCGAAGCAGGTGGCAGGACCACCTGCAGGCGATTGCCGTGGCGCACGATGCGGCCGCGCAGCGTCTTCTGCAGCGAGTTGGGCGCCTCGCCGATCTCCTTCAGCAGGAAGTGGCGGAACGTGCCGCGATCGATGTCGCGGGTGGTCACCGCCGCGCGCGACAGGTTCTTCTCCGTGAGCGGCAACGGGGTGCCGTCGTACGCACAGCGCGTGATGCCGGCGAGTTCGCCCGCGTTGGCGCGATCGAGGATCACGATCTGGCCGCGCGAGGCGCCTGGATTCTGCGGATTGCCCGGCGTCTCGCCGTCCATGCGCAGATAGCTCGTGCACTCTTCGATGACCCCGTACGGTTCGCTGGCGACGACAAACGTGTCCTCCGCGACACCGACGTACAGCGCCTGTCCGGAGCCGCGCAGTGCGAACGCCATACGATGGGGTTCGCGCGTCGTGGCGGCGCCGATGGCGACCGAGCCCTCAAACGAGGCGACCGTGCGGCGGAACGACTCCGCGAAGTCGCGGCCTTCGCGCAGTTCGCGCGAGATCAGGGTCGGGATGACCTTGGCGTCGGTCGTGATCGGATCGTGGATCGCGAGGTGATGTTGCGCGATCAGATCGTGGTGGTTGTCGACGTCGCCGTTGAGCGCGCCGATCACGTACGGACTCGGCGCGTTCGTCGTCTCTTCGTGATTGAGCGGGTGCGCGTTTGGCTCGCTGATGATGCCGACGCTGGCCCAGCGCGTGTGGCCGAGCACGAGCGCTTCGGCGCCGGGAGCCCGCAGGGCGGCCTGCAGCAGGCGATCCTGTTGCATGCTTGCCCGCAGCGCACGCACGTTGTCGCCGAGTTCGCCGATTTCCGCGGAGTGTTTGTAGACGAGGTTGAGGCAACCGTCGGCAAGGCGCACTGAGCCATTCTGGAAGAGCGGATCGTCGCTGCGTCCGGCGAGCAGCCTGGCAAAGGCCGGCGTGTCGAGGTTGAGTCCCGACACGATCACCGAGACACCCGCCGAGTCGCGGCCGCGCACTTCGAGTCGATCGAGTGCGGACAGCGCCGTCTGCAGGCCAGAGAAGGCCGCCGCGGCCGCGAGATCCGGCAGGTCGCCGTTGGCGAGCGCCTGCACGGCTTCGGCGTGTGGCAGGCGATCGCGTAGCACGGACCACAACGCGTCCTTGAGGCGCAGCAGTGCCGCATTGCGCAGTTCGACCGCGGGATCCACCGTGTCGGTGACCCCGGTCTGATCGAGCGATTGTTCGAACGCGAGCGTGGCGGACTGCATCGCGGCGAGCTGGGTGGCCAGGTCGCGCGTGGCCAGCTTGTCGCGCAACAGGGCCCAGAGGCCCGCTGGCCCCTTCAGTTCGCGATCGAGCTTGCTGAGCGCATCGGCGGCAGCGCTGAGGTTCTGGACCTCACGCGGTAGGGCCAGGGCGCGCTCGGCCTGAGCCGCGAGGTCGGTCAACAACTGGGCGGATGGCGCTGCGCGTCGGCAGGCGCGACGCAGCACGGCGATGATGCCACACATGGAATCGGGGTCTCCTGATCAGCGGGGGCCGAACTGCTCGAGCCCTGTGCGAAGTGCTTCGGTGAGACGGGGTTGATCGGCTTCCGCAATGGCTTTGGCCAAGTGCAAGAACCAGTTTGCAACGGTCTCGGGCATTGCGTTTGGCGCCACCTTGATGTGAACGTCTGGCGGCCCCCAACGCAGGCGAAGGTTGTCGCAGATAACGACACCTAGGTCACGGCTCAACGGCAACGTTGCTCGTTCTTTCGACAGTCCTTCCCAGACCGGGCCCGGCAGCTGCACCTTGGTTCGGCCATCGAGGCCGAACTGCACCTCGCCAGTCACATTCCAGCGTACGAACAGATCGCCGGTGCGGCAGGAGAGAATCTCGAAACCGCCGGTGAACGCCTGTTCCGAAGTCTCGACGAGGGCGGGGACCTGGAGGGTCTGGCCACTCTTCTTCGCGGCCGCGGCGACGATCGCGGCGATGGCCGCGGCCTTGTCGGGCGCCGCTTCCCCATCGTGGATCGGGTAGTCCGCGGCGAGCCAGTCCTTCAGGGCGAGACTCGCTTCGCGCGCGCGCGATTGCCCCCAGGGCGAATCGAGGAACGTGCGTTCGTCCGCGAGTGCATCGAGCAGCGGTTGCAGCGGCGGCAGCTGGCCACTGCGCAGCAACAATGCTGTGAGCTTGCTCGTCGCGCGCGGATCCTCTTCGACCTCGCCGAGCACGTTGCCATTGCCGAGGCGTGCGCTGCCCAGCCGCGCAAACACGCGCACGAGCCAGGCAGGATCCGTGTGACGTTCGGCAAACAGCTCGCGCAGAGGTTGCTGTTGTCCGATGGGCAGTAGGGGGGCACGGTTGGCAAGGCCGCGCAGCGCCTGGGCGCGCCAGTAGAAGTCGAGATCGGTCGCCCACTCCTGCAGCAGTGTGAGCAGCGGCGCATCCAGTGAGGTCTGCTCCGCGATGGTCTCGACGATGCCGGCCGGCAGTTCGTTCTTGCCGCGTTTCGCCACAAAAGCTCGAAGCGCCGGCACCGGTGCGCCGCCACCCAACGCGATCCTCTTCGCTGCCGCGAGGCGAATTGCGTAACGCGGTGACGAGCTGGCTCGATCCACTTCCTTGGCCCAGTCGTAGTTCGACGGATCCTGGGCTGGATCCTGCGACGAGGGAATCAGGGCGAGAAGCGGCGAGCAGACTGCCAGCCAGAACAGGATATGGATCGGCTTCACTCGGTCACTTCACGTCGTCAGCGTCAATCTGATAGAGCATCACGACGACGCCGTCTTCTTTCTCTTCGCCCACATACAGTTTGCCCGTCACGTTCACGATGCCGGGCTTGATGTCCATCGTTACATCGTCCGGCAGCGTGCAGAACGCGAGTTCGTTCAGCTTCGGCATGCCGCTGCATCCGCAACCGTCGCTGACGAGCAAGAAGGTGTTCACCGGGTTGCTGCCCGGCACTTCGCGCCGCATGAAACCAGAGATCACGACGACCTTCTCGTCGAGATTGGTGACCTCTTTGGGCAAGGTCATGCCTTCGGTGTAGTCGAAGCTCGCCAGCACACTGAAGCTGGTCTTCTCGGGATCGGTGCCGGGCAGGGCCAGCAGGCCGATCAGCAGGGTCGAAGGGAGGGCGCGCACGGCCGCGAGCATACCATCCAAGGCGGCTGGAGTCAGGTTGCGGATGGCCTGGAGGCCCCTGGGGGACGACGTGACGATTGCCGGGATGGCAAACGGAAGTGCGGGGTGCGCCGGGCGACCGTACCAACGGTCCGTAACCAGGCTGGGGTGACGTTATGGCCGCCTGGCACTACCGTGGCCCCAAAATGCACACGCCCCTGAGTTTGCTTCGCCCTGTCGCGCTGGCACTGGGTCTCATCCCACTGGGTCTCGCTGCACTGCCCGCCCAAGACGCAGCCGCTGCCCACCCTGCGGAACCGCTGCACGCGGTGATCGACGCGGTCTTCGCCTCCCCATGGGACGCCGCCCCCCTGGCGGCGGCGAGAGCGTTCCTGGTCGAGAACGACACGCACTGCGCCGATCTCGAACGCACGCTGCGCGCCGGCATGACGCACTATCCTGAGCCACCACAGCCACGGGGTGTGCTCACGAAGAACCTGCCGCTGCCATGCGATCACGTCGACCACGAGACCAAATACTGGATCTACGTGCCGAAGTCGTACGACCCCGCGAAGGCCACCCCGGTGCTGCTCGTCGTGCACGGCGGCAGTGCGACGCGCGATCTGGCGTTTGGCGCGCGCGCGGCACGCGCCGGCATCGAACCATTCTGGGTCGAAGAGGCCGAGCAGCGCGGTTGGCTGCACGTGGCGCCGTTGACCGATCGCGGTTGGATGTGGATCGGCAACTCGATCCTGTTCAGCGCTCTGTCGCGGGTGCAGCGTGAATACCACGTCGATCCCGATCGCGTCTATCTCACGGGGCACTCGATGGGCGGTCACATGACGTGGCGCAGCGCGTTCCAGTTTCCCGATCGTTTCGCGGCAGTGAGCCCGATGTCCGGTGGCTACGACTACGTCAAATCAAAGGATGTCACCAATCTGCTCAACGTGCCCGGTTACACGACGTTTGGCACCGAGGAGCCCTACCAGATCAACGAGTTCAACAAGATCATTGGTGGGTGGATGAAGGAGCATCGGTATCCGTGGACCTGCCAGGAAAAGCCGGGTGGGCACACGATCTTCGTCGAGGAAGTGCCAAAGATCGGGCAGTTCTTTGCGGACCACCCGCGCGATCTCTATCGCCCCTCGTTGTTTGTGCGCATGGGGCTGCAGCCGATGCAGTTCCTGACCGCCGACAAGAACGAAGGTTGGGGCAAGGAGCATCAGTGGAACGCGGAGCGCCCGATTGCGGCGAGCACCGTGCATTGGTTGCGCTGCTTCCCGCGCGAAGCGGAGGCCAGACCCGAGCAGCGCGCGATGATGATCTCGGCGCAGAACCTCGGCGCCAACCACTTCGAACTCGTGAGCGAGAACGCGCGCAAGGTGCGCATCTACCTTCACCCGAAGATGGTCGATTTCGGTAAGCCCGTGGTCGTGATGGCGAATGGCGAGAAGGTGTTTGATGCGAAGGTCACGCCGAGTGCTGCGACCATGCTCGAACTTGCGCGCGAGTTTGACGATCGGGGCCGCATCTTCTGGGCCGCGATCGACGTCGAGATCGCGACCGATCGGTCGCCGGGCGAACCGTTTGGCCCGAAGCAGTGATCAGTGCTGCGGCGTGCCCTGCAGCGACAGTTCTCCTTCCCAGCGGTAGTGACTCGTCACGTTGCTGCGCGCAGCGCCGCGTCGGATCGTAGCCGACAGCGGCAGCGGGCCCGCGGTGTCGCCGGGCTGCACGATGTAATGACCCAGATACGTGGCACGTTCGCCACGCGGATCGGGGTGGCGCTGCGTCAACTGCATGGGAACGTGGGTGCGCAGGCGGCCCACGTCGAAGCAGACTTCGCAGTCGGGGGAGCCGACCGCGACGACGTCGAGGCGCTCGCCTGCCTGGAATGGTCCCATGTGTTCCTGCGCGAGGCCGATGACCGTGAGGCGCGGTGTCAGCGGCCCAGGGTTGTTGCCGAGCGCGCCGCCGTTGAGGTCGGTGACGGCGTTGCGTGCGACGGAACGGGTGAGCTCGCGCAGATTGGCGCCGCGCAGGCCGGCGAGTGGTTCAGTCGCCACCGACAGGTAGCCCGTGGGGCCGCCCGAAAGGCCCGAACCGATGGTTTCCGTGCGATCGGCGGCAAACAGGCGTTCGCGACTGCTGCCGTCCAGGAGTTCGAGATGCAGCGCGACTTCGGCGGTTGCCTGGAGCACGTAGTAGCTGCGGTTCCAGCTGCGCAGATCACCGAATAACACACCATCGACGCCGAGCAGTCTGGCGAGCTCATGCGCGTTCGCGGGATTGCGCAGTTGTTCTGGCTGGAAACCGGCGTGCGCGAGCTGGGTGTCGGATTGCCAAGGATCAACAACTTCGAAGTCGCTCTGTTGCAGCCAGGCCACGACATCCGTGCGGAGCAGGCGGCCGAGCTGGTCGCGCATCGGTGCTGCGCGGTTGGTCTGGAAGGACAACAGCTCGCCAACCGGCGCCAGCGAATCGGACAGGAAGCCATCACTCGGCGCGGTGACCGCGAACGGCATCACAGCGATGCGATAGCCCATCGTGCGCAAGCTCGCGAGTTTGGGCGAGATGTCGTTCTTGGAGTTCATGCTCGTGCAGCCTGCTGCGGCGAGTGCCAGAGCCACCAGCGCGGCGGTACGCAGGATGTTCTTCATGGGCGCGCCTCCAGTCGAACTTCGCGACCGAGGGCGTCGCGTGCGACTACGACGAGAGGCGCGGCGGCAACGCCGGGGGCGAGATCGTGGGCACCGCGAAACAGCCCCGTTTGGCCAGGAACGGCCACCATGGGCACAGCGCGCCATGGCGGCATGTCGAAGGTCACACTGGCCATCGGGTCCGCATGGACTTCGACGAGCACTCGTTCCCCTTGCGGGTTCGGGGTGCGTTCGACGCGAAGGTCGCGCAGTTCCGTCATCGCCGACGGTGGTTGCACGGTTGGTTGCATTGGCACGGTGGCGATGGTGTCCTCGACAAACTCGTCGACGAGGGCCAGCGTCGCGATGGGTGTTCCGTGCGCGGTCTGCGCCTGGATCTCAGTGATCACCTGGCCGCTCGCGAGCAGGAGGCCGCCGAGATTCGAAGCGCTGTGCTGCGCGGACCACCAGGCGTCACCGGCGGCGTTCCGCATGGTCAGTGAACCGCCGAATGCGTGCCTTCGGATGAGCAGGAGGTTGAATCGGCTCTCGTCGAACTCGTGGCCGAGGACCAGGGCGTCCACACCGAGTGCGGTCGTCACTTCCGCGATGGGGAGCTTGCTGGGGTCGAACTTCGCCGGGTCGTCCAGCCAGCCGTGTTCGGACAGAATGCGATCGACCCATGTGCAATCGAGGGGCAGCAGGCCACGCTCGCGCAGGCGCGTCTGCGCGAGCAGTCGGGCGCTGTCGCGTACCGGCAGTTCTGCTGCGCCCCCGAACGGCAATACCGCGATGGTATGCGGCACTGGCACATCGTTGCGGATCGTTGAAATCACACTGCCGCACGAGGCGAACAACATGACCAGGCCAGCGAGACTCGTCGCGGGCTTCATGGGTGTGCCCCGACGTGGATGACGCCGCGCTGCTCGGTGCCGGCGCCGCGCGCGACGAACGCAAACTCTCCTTCGTCGTGGAAGCAGAGGGTTGCGACACCCTGTGGGGCGAGGACTACCGAGCGCGCACCCAGCGGATCGGGAAGGAAGCCGAGCACGGTGTCGCATTCGTTGCAGACGGCCTTCTGAACCTCGATCTGGATCGGGGTCGTGCCGCCGTTGCGCCACACGATCGTGGCAAAGGCCGGGATCGACACGTGTGGCGTCGGCAGCACCGCGGTGTTCGTGAGGGTCACGGTCGCCGTGCTGCGGTGGCGGTGAGGGTGGATCGGGGGCGTGGCGGCGCAACCCGCGAGCAGAACCAGCGAAACGAGGCGGAGAATTCCGGGCGAGAACATCGAGCGCATGGATACGAGCCCGCGCCGTTCGGTTCCATGGATCCTGGGCAGTTTGACGGCGGGAGCTCGAAGTCGCCCTTCTCAGGGCGCTTTCCGCGTGCGCGGTGTCGTCGGTCCCGGCCCCAGGTCGGCCAGCGTGCTGTCACCAGCCCACTCCTGGATGCACTCCTGCATCTTGCTCCAGATCGGATGGAGGGTGCACGGGTTCGTCGGATCGCACGCGGCAAAACCAAACGCGCACCCACCATCGAGATCGAGATCGATCGCGCGCAGGACATCGATGAGGCGGATCTGGCGCGGCGCCTTCATCAGGGCAAAACCGCCGCCGTGGCCGCGCTGCGAACGCACGAGACGAGCCACCACCAGCTTGCGCATGACCTTGGAGAGATACTGCTGCGGCACGCCGGTTCGTTCGCTGAGAGCGATCACGTTGATGCTTTCGCCTGGCGCAAGTGAGGTCAGGGTCGCCATCGCCCGCAGTCCGTACACGGCGGTCTGGTTCAGCAGCATTGCCTGATTCTGCACTCCGTCGCGTTCATTTTCGCCTGCTGCTTGGATCACCGCTTGGGGGGCAGCAGCACACCATCGAGCACGTGCACGATGCCGTTGGAGGCGCGGATGGAGCTGAGCACGTTGGCGCCGTTGACCTGCATCTTGCCGTCTTGGATGTGGATCGTCACCCGCTTGCCGTTGGCCATGGCGAGCTCTTGACCGTCTTTCAGGTCCTTCTGTTCGTAGACCGAGGTTGTCGCGTGGTACTTGATGATCTCCTTGAGATCGGCCTGCTGCTCCGGTTTGAGCAGCGATTCGACCGTGCCGGCGGGCAGCTTGTCGAAGGCAGCGTTGGTGGGTGCAAACACGGTGAGGGGGCCTGGATTGGCTACCGAACGTACGTAGTCGGCGGCTTGTAGCGCCGTGACTAGCGTCGTGTGGTCCTTGGAGCCCATCGCGATGCTGACGATGTTGGTGGGGTCGAGCGGCGGCGGGGGTGTGTTCTGTTTGACCTGGGCGGCAGTTGGAGCGGCGGGTCGTGTTGCTTCGGTGGTGGGGCCGCAGCTCGCGAAGCAGCAGCCGAGTAGGGTGAGGATGGTCAGGTGATGGTTCATGGGCCTTCTTTGCAAGAGGACAGCAGCATCCATAATGACGATAAGCCAAGCAATACGACGGAGGGCGCACGCGGTGTGCTGAGGGGTGCAGCGGCATGCCTTCGTGGCAGCGGCTCTGGTTGATGGCGCGCTGTTGTTCGTAGCGGCCGTGCAACAGTGTCCCTACGAAGTAGTTCCCCGAATTCTGGATGGGAGAGTCCATTATAGGTGTGGATGACCCAGCGAGAACGGCTGGGGAACAACTGGCATGAACTCCACCCGTCGATCGCTCGCGTGTCTCGTCCTCACTTGCTCCTTCGCAGCCTGCGGCGGTGGAGCTCCCACTCCAAAGGACGCGCCCGCAGCCAAAGCGCCCGCGCCCGCGGCAGTCACCGGCGACAAGGAAGCGCAGGAGCTGTTCCAGTCGCTGTGTTCCACCTGCCACGGCACGACTGGTCGTGGCGATGGCCCCGGTGCCGCTGCGATCAACCCGAAGCCGCGTTCGTTTGCTGACGAAGCCTGGCAGGCGTCCGTCACCGACGAGCAGATCCACAAGACGATCGTGTTCGGGGGCGCCGCGGTCGGCAAGAGCCCGTTCATGCCCGCGCAACCGCAGTTGAAGGGCAACACTAGCGTGCTCAATGGCCTGACCAAGATCATCCGCGGCTACCGCACCAAGTAGTTCGCCGCCGTCACAACCAAGCACGGTGCGGTCGCTCGGCCCGAACGATCGCGCCTGACCCACAAGACAGAGGATCCCGATGAACCCCATGCAGACGTGTCGTTCCGTTCGAGTTCTGGCCCTTCTCAGTGTTGCCGCGCTGGTGGCATGCGGTGGGCGAAATGCTGCGCAAGCCGGCTCCGGTGGCTCTGGCACCGACGTGCTGGCCTTGATGCAGGCTCGCAACCTGACCGAAGCGGACGTCACCGCTGCGCTCAAGACCTACACCCCGACCGGTCACCTTGACGAGTACTACACCTTCGCCTCGGGTGGGCACGGCGGCAACCTCATCGTCATCGGGGTGCCGAGCATGCGCATCCTCAAGTATGTCGGCGTGTTCACGCCCGAACCGTGGCAGGGTTTTGGTTACGGCGACGAGAGTGGCGAGGTGCTCGCGCAGGGCAACCGCGGCGGCGTCGAGCTCACGTGGGCCGACATGCATCATCCAGCGTTGTCGGAGACGGACGGCGATTACGACGGCAAGTGGATCTTCGTCAACGACAAGTGCAACCCGCGCGTCGCAGTGGTCGACCTGTCGGACTTCATGACGAAGCAGATCGTCAGCAGCGAACTGATCGCGTCCGAACACGGCGCCACGTTCGTCACGCCAAATACGGACTACATCGTCGAGACCTCGCAGTACCCGGCGCCGTTGGGTGGTGGTTACGCACCGATCGAGCAGTGGAACGACAAATACCGCGGCGCGATGATCTTCTGGCACTTCGACAAGGTGAAGGGTCGCATTGTGCCGGAGGAATCGTGGGCAATGGAATTGCCGCCGTACGTGCAGGATCTGGCAGATGCCGGCAAGAAGGTCAGCGACGGATGGGTGTTCTGTAACTCGGTCGACACCGAGCGTGCTTATGGCGGCATCCTCGAAGGCAAGCCGCCGCTCGAGTCGGGCGCGACGCAGAACGACATGGACTACCTGCACTGCATCAACTGGCGCAAGGCGGAGGCGCTCGTGAAGGCCGGCAAGACCAACACCATCGCCGGTATGCGCGTGATCCCGCTGCAGACGATGATCGACGAGAACATCCTCGCGTTCATCCCGGAGCCGAAGAGCCCGCACGGCGTCGATATCACGCCCGATGGGGCGATGCTGGTCGTCGGCGGCAAGCTCGATACGCATACGACGGTCTACGACATCCCGAAGATCGCGGGCATGATCGCGGCCAAGAAGTACGTCGGCAAGGACCCCTACGGCGTGCCGATCCTCGACTTCAAGGAGTCGATCGTTGGTCAATGTGAGATCGGTCTAGGGCCGTTGCACACGGTGTTTGACGACAAGGGTTTTGCCTATACGTCGGTGTTCATCGAAACGGTCGTCGCCAAGTGGTCGCTCAAGGACCTCAAGGTCGTGCAGAAGATCGACACCCACTTCAACATCGGCCACCTCGTGGCCGCCGAAGGCGACACGGTGAGCCCCGATGGCAAATACCTCATCGCCATGAACAAGTGGTCGCTAGACCGCTTCTCGCCGGTCGGGCCGCTGCTGCCGCAGAACTTCCAACTGATCGATATCGGCGGCGAGAAGATGGAGCTGCTCTATGACATGCCGCTACCGCTCGGGGAGCCGCACTACGCCCAGATGGTGAAGGCCGACAAGATCAAGCCGATCGACGTCTACAAGCCGATCGGCATGAACCCCTACACCGAAGCGGTTGACGTGAACGCGACCACCGCCGGCAAGGAACGCATCGAGCGCCGCGACGATGGTGTGCATGTGTTCATGACTTCGGTGCGCAGCCACTTCTCGCCCGACATCGTGCGAGTGAAGGTCGGTGACACCGTGCACTTGCATGTCACCAACGTGGAGCAGGCCCGCGACGCAACGCACGGCCTGGCGATCGGTGGTCAGAACATCAACGTCAGCCTCGAGCCTGGCAAGCACTGCAACATCAAGTTCGTGGTCAAGAAGGAGGGTGTGTTCCCCTTCTACTGCACCGAGTTCTGCAGTGCGCTGCACATCGAGATGGCGGGCTACCTGCTGGTCGAGCCCAAGTGATCTGTGTGGCCGGGTCACGCCTGGCCACTGAGTCGGTCCGTCCACGCGAACTGGTCCCGTCATGTGCAAGTGGTTCGTCTTCCTGTTGTGCGGCGCTGGCTGCGGGAGCGGCAACGCGTCGTTGGCCAGCGCCAAGGTGGGCCCGCAGCAGCCTGTCAGCGGCATCGAAGTCCCTGCGGGTACGAGCCTGCAGGCCGCGATTGATGCGGCGCCCTCTGGCGCGACCCTGCTGCTCCAGCCAGGCGACTATCGCGGGGGAATCAAGATCGGAAGGCCTTTGCGCATCTGGGGGCCGCCTACGGCGCTGGTGCGTGGCGTCGAGGGGTCCACGTTGCGCGTGACCGGCGATCACGTGACCCTGCAGGGCTTCACGGTGATCGGCAGCGGCCAGCGTTTTGACTTGATGGATGGTGGCGTGCACTTGCAGGGAGAGGACCTGGTCGTCGAAGGCCTCACGGTGCGCGAATCGTTGTTTGGCATCCTTGCCGAGCGCTGCAAGCGCGTGAGTTTGCGCGGCAATACGGTGATCGGCACGGGCCTGCCGGCAATGGGCCTGCGTGGCGACGGCATTCGCTTGTGGGAGACCGAAGACTCCGAAGTGCTCGACAACACGGTGCGCGACTCTCGTGATGTCGTCGTGTGGTACTCGTCGCGCAATCACCTGGCGCGCAACACGGTGCTGCGATCTCGCTATGGCACCCACTTCATGTACAGCCACGACAACGTGCTCGAAGACAGCACCTACGTGGAGGACGAAGTTGGTGTCTTTGCGATGTACAGCCACGACTTGGTGATCCGCCGCAATCTCATTGCAAAGTCCGGAGGTTCGGCGGGAATTGGAGTCGGCATCAAGGAGTCTGGCAACCTTACCGTTGAGTCAAATTGGTTCCTCGCCAATACGACGGGACTCTACATCGACACCGCTCCGCTCGATCCGGCGCACCACAATCGGTACCTGCACAACGTCGTTCGCTTCTCCGAGTCCGCCGTCGTTCTGCACGCGACGATCCAACGCAGCGAGTTCTTGGACAACCAGTTCCTCGACAACGGCGCGGTCGTGAAGGTTGGGGGGCAGGGCAATGCCCTCGGGTGCGTGTTTGCCGGCAACTACTACGACACCTACCAGGGCTACGATTTTGATGGGGATGGGCGCGGGGACGTGCCGTTCGAGTTTCGCCGTTTGTCGACGCAGCTTGAGGGGCGCTATCCCGAGCTGTCACTGCTGCATGGTGCACCGGCGATGGCCATGGTGGATCTGGTTGGCGAGGTGATGCCGTTGTTCGCCCCGAAACAGCTCATGCAAGACCTTGTGCCGAGGCTACGGCCATTGGCCATGACATGGATGCCGGAGGTCGGTCATGCGCGTTGAACTCAAGGGTCTGCAGAAGCGCTTTGGCAAGGTCCTCGCGCTGCGAGGTGTGACCATCGATTTGCCAGAAGGAAGCCGAACGGCGCTGATCGGGCCCAACGGCTCTGGCAAGTCGACACTGGTGCGTGTGCTGATGGGCATGCTCTGTGCGGATGGAATGGTGTTGTTCGATGGCGTGGAAGCCAGCGAGGAGCGGCGAGAGCTGGCGCGACGCATCGCCTACGTGCCGCAGATCGCCCCGCGCCTTGCTGCGCCGGTGGGCGATGTCGTGCGGGCCGTGGCGGGATTGCGCGGGCAAGCCTGGACCGAAGTGGCTGCCATCGCGGCGGCGTTGTCCCTCGACCTCGATGCCTTGGCCAGGCGCCCGTTCCGGGCCCTTTCAGGCGGGCAACGGCAGAAAATCCTCGCTGCGCTCGCGCTGTCGTCGGGAGCAGAGCTGCTGTTGCTCGATGAGCCAACCGCAAGCATGGACCCCCGTAGCCGCGGCGAGTTCTTCCGTCTCGTCGAGAGCCTGCCGAGTTCGGTCACGGTGTTGTTGTGTTCGCACCGATTGGACGAGATCCGACGTCTCGTCGATCGTGTCATCGTGTTGGCGGAGGGCGAGCTTCGTTGGCAGGGCAGCGCCGCCGCGTACTTGGACGATCATGCGGAGGCCGTCGTCGAGGTGCAGGTGGTCGGGGAACCGGCGGACACGTGGCTGCTCGCGCGCGGGTTTACGCGGGGCGCCACGGGCTGGTGGTCCAAAGCGCTGCCCGTGAACGAGCGCGCTCGCCTACTGGGTGAAATCGGTCGCAATCTGAATGGTCAGGTGCGCGATGTGATGGCGAGGGATGTCGAACGCCTGCAGCCAGATTCGCAAGGAGAACGAGAATGAGCAGATCACGCGTTCCGATCCTGCCGTTGCTGTTGCTTGGCGCCGTGGTTGCGGCAGCTGGCGGCGCGGTGACCTACTCGGTCCTGGCGTCCGCCAAGATGCCAGATGGCCCATTCGATGTCGTCTGGGATAAGACTGCGTGCTCCGCGTGTGGCATGCACGTGGGAGAACCTGGTTATGCCGCGCAGTTGACGACGAAGGATGGGCGAACGCACGCATTCGACGACCCCGGGTGCCTGTTTCTCTATCTCGCGGAGCAGCAGCCGCAGGTGCACTCGATGTTCTTCCATCACCGCACGGAGAGCCGCTGGCTGGCGCGAGACAAGGTTGCGTTCCAGATCGCCGACAAGACGCCGATGGGCTTTGGTTTGGCGGCGGTGGATGGTGGCGCACGGGGTGCGATCGGGTTTGACGAAGCAGGTCGGAAGTGCCGGGAACGGACGACAAACCATGGAGGCAAGTGATGTCGCTCTGGCGGGAAGCTGCGGTGGTGGCCCGGCTCGACTTTGCCGAGGTGCGCCGCTCGCGCTGGCTGATCTTCTGCTTGCTGGTGCACGCGGTCCTGGCTGGTACGTTCGTGCTCGTGGGGTTGCGCGAGTCTGGCGTGGTCGGGTTCACTGGCATGGGGCGTGCGCTGATGTCGTGGAGCCATGCCCTGCTGTTCCTTCTGCCCTTGTTGGCCTTGTCGGCGACGGGCCAGGTCGTCAACAGTGCGCGCGATGACGGGTCCCTGGAGCTCCTGCTCAGCAATCCCGTAAGCCGCGCAGCCTATTTCCTTGGCACGAGTCTCGTGCGTGTGCTGGCTCTCGTACTGCCCCTGTTGGTCGCCATGCCAGTAATGGCTCTGGTCGGCAC
Organism: Planctomycetota bacterium; assembly: GCA_020851075.1. Classification (GTDB taxonomy): domain Bacteria; phylum Planctomycetota; class UBA1135; order UBA1135; family UBA2386; genus JADZDL01. The sequence continues at coordinate 50,190 of JADZDL010000018.1, forward strand.
CGTGGCCTTCGGCCAACAGGTTCCATGGGGATTCCTGGTGCGCGGGATGGCAGTGAGCACCTCACTCTTGCTGTGTTTCGTCGCCATCGGTCTCCTGATCTCGGTCATGGTGCGCAACCAGGCGAAGGCATTGATGCTCACGATCCTGGTCTGGATCGCTGGTGTAGCGCTGATCGACTTCGGACTGGTGGGGGTGATGCTGCAATGGGAACTGCCCCCGCAGGCGGTGTTCGCCTTGGCCGTGATCAATCCCGTGCAGTGCGCGCGCCTCGCGTTGCTCTCGGCGGCGCAGCCTGAACTGTCGACGTTCGGGCCGGTGGGGTTCTTCCTCGCCAATCGAATCGGGGCCAATGGCCTGCTGTTGCTGGGGCTCGGGTGGCCACTGCTGCTCGGTGTCACGGCATGGGTTTGGAGTCTTGCGTCGTTCCGGCGTCGCGACCTCTTGTGAGTGGAGAAGACGATGCGAAAAACAGCTGACAGCTTCTGGGAGTTTCTCGACATTCCGCTGCGCGGCGGAGCCCGCATTCTGTTGGTAGTCTTGATCGTTCCGCTGCTGCTGAGCTTTGCTTTCCCGCTGTGGCGGATCAGCATGAAGGCCCCGCAGTATCCCAAGGGTCTCACCATGGACGTCTACTCGTACCAGCTCGTTGGCGGCAACGACGGGCACGACGTCGAGGAGATCAACATGCTGAACCACTACATCGGCATGCACGCGATCACTCGCGAGGAGCTGCGCGATCTCGACTGGATGCCGTTTGGCCTGATCGCGATGGCTTTGCTGGCGCTGCGTGCGGCCCTCATCGGCAACGTGCGGACGATGATCGATCTGTCGATGATCGCGGCTTACATCTCACTGGTCGCGTTTGGGCGATTTGTCTACATGCTCTGGGACTTCGGGCACCACCTCGCGCCAAAGGCGCCCGTGAAGGTGGAGCCGTTCATGCCCGTCGTATTCGGCAGCAAACAGATCGCGAACTTCATGACGCACAGCATGCCGCAGATGGGTTCGTTCCTGATGGGAGTGTTCACGATGGGCATCTGGGGCATCACCCTGTTCTACCTGTGGCGGGGCCGGCGGGATTCGTGGCCGCTTACGCATCCGGCATGACCGGGGAGATGGACATCGGCGGCGGCGTCCTTAGAGTTTGCGCATGAAGAAGACGTGCTTCGCGCTCGCCGTGGTTGGCCTTTCCACGTTGGTGGCTGCCCAAGAGCAGACCGAGCCTGGGCAGGTGGTCGCCGATCGCGTCATGAAGGGCGGTTGGTTTGAGAAGACCAGGTGGCAGCGCGGCGACGATGGCTCGCTGGAGATGCACTACTTCGCGGATGTCGGCGGCTCCATTCCGGACGGACAGTTGCGCTTCAAGCCGGTGCTCGGGGAGAAGCTCGAAAACGGCTTCCAGAACTCCGGCGCGGTTGGGTTCCTATCGCTGTTCTGCCACGGCAATGGTGACCTGTTGTCGATGACCGATGTGGAATACCACTTCGGCGCGCTTGGCGTCGACACCAGCGACGTCGGTATGCGGCAGTTCTTGATCGTGCCGCCGCCTTCGTTCGAAGGGCAACGCGGGCGCGCCGAGATGCTCGATCGAATGTTGGCGATCGACGTGCTCACGCGGCGCAACTGCAAGTCCGCACTCGGCGAACTCAGGGTTCTGGCGGCCAATGAGAAGCTACCGGCAGCGCTTCGCGAGCGGGCGCAGCGGGCCAGTGCGGTACTGAGTGGTGAGACGAAAGGGACCGAGCGCAAGCGGCTCGACGCGGCCACGCTGAACCTGCCGGCCGCGTTTGACGGCTGCGTTCTTGTCGATCACGCGCGGCTGCCGGATCTTGGCTGGCTTACGCCGTTGGGCCGCCGGCTTGGCGCCTTGGTGACGGCGCAGACGATTGTCATGGCGGGTGGCACCATTAGCCCCGCGATGTGCAATGGTGCGCAGAGCATGTGCGATGTCGTGAGCGAGTTGCCATTTGGTGTAGCGCACCAGTTTGGCAATGTGCGAATCGACCAATCGCTGCTCGTGATCTCGGCCAAGGCGGATCCGGAGATGCCCGTGGCCTTGTCGTGGCAGGCGGCTGGGGAGTTTGAGGCGGAGTTGCTGAAGAAGGCAGAATTGCCCGCCGGCATCGAGAGGAACAACCCCATCTTCGGTGGCAAGCTTGAGGTCGTCGCAGATCGTGTGGTCGCGAGCACTGACGGCAGCGTGGGCAAGCCACGGCCCGCGATGGTGGAGAAGCTCGGCCTGCTCGAGGATGCGGGTTGTGCGATCCGGGCCATTGTGCCGGCCAACAGCAAGTTGTGGCCGGCGCTCGCGTTCTTGAAGTTGCCGTCAGCGGAGCGCGCCGAGCTGTGCATCACGTTTGGTGATCCTGGTGTCATCACGCTGCAGGTGCAAACGCGCGACGAGGAGACGGCGGAGGCGTGGGTTGCCGCCGGCAAGGAAATGCTGGCACAGGCGAAGGCTATGTTCGCGCAGGAACTGCCACCAGTATTTGCGGATAGCCCGGACGTGCAGCAGCTGCTGGCCGGCCTCTACGCAGCGCAGTTGAGCAGCAAGGATGCCTCGGCGACGGCGCGAATCGAAGTGAAGGGAATGACGCCGGCGAAGATCAAGGCGCTCTGTGAGCGGCAGTTTCAGTGGTAGTAGTGGCCTGCCATTCGCGCGAAAGAAGTCCGTACACACATTCGTTTCGCCATTGCCCATCGAGATGAGTGTACTCGCGAAATAGCGCCTCACGGCGCATGCCGAGCTTCTCCATGAGTCGCCACGAAGGCGTGTTGTCCTCGACGCAGTAGGCAACGACCTTCCGTACTGCGATCTCACGGAACAAGAACTCAATAAGCCGCGTGCAGGCCTCCGCGCAGTAGCCGCGGCGGTGGATGTCGGGATGCAGCCGGTAGCCGATCTCCATCGTCTCGTTGGCGGCCGCGGTAATACGGCAGACGATCAGGCCGAGCATTGCCTCGTTGTCGCGTGTGGTCAGCGCCAATGCCAACCACTCGCCATCGGCGCCACGCCAGGGCTGCAGCAAGGTTTGCACGCGCGCGCGGATGTCCTCCACCGATTGTGGGTCCCGGATCCAGCGCATGATGCGTCGATCCTGCTCGTGCGCGATCGCCGCGGGGCCGTCTTCTTCGCGAAGGCGGCGCACGACGAGGCGTTGGGTCTCTAGCCGCAGGTTCGGTGCCAACGCTGCCAGGTGAGGCACATTCATGGTGGCTGGAAGAGTAGCGCGCCCTCCAGTGGATTGTCGTCGGCCGAAAGCGGACCAGACAGGACGGAATCGTCACGTGGTCTGGCTTGCGCTGTCCGATGGATGATGCGAGCATCGGCTTGCTATCGACGCGTGCCCCCTGCGTGCGCCGGAGCGCTCCTTACCACCCCGAGGGCTTATGATTCGCATCCTGCCAGCTGTGTTGTGTCTCGCCGCGGTTGCCATTGCGCAGACTCCAGCCTGTTTTTCGCTGAATGACCTGAACACCACGGTGTCCGGAGGCGTCACGTCCTACGGCTTTGCTGGGCCGAATACTGGTGCCTACAAGATCACGCCGACGAACTCCTCTGTCGCGTTTTCTGCGCAGCTGTATACCGGCAACACGACGCTCGCGCCGGGCTTCATGACGCTGGAGATCTGGGATGAGAATCCTGCGACCAATCTGCCGGGCACCCGTCTCGGCGGTGGAACGTGGCAGATTGCGCCAGGTCTTGGCAATGCATGGCAGGGGGCAAACCTCGATCAGGTCGTGCCGCTAAACCAGGGCTCAAACTACTGGCTCGTGTGGATCGAGCCCGGCTTCAGCACTCCGCCGACCGAACCGGGCGGGTTGTCCCAGGTGCCGTATGCGACGCGCAGTGGCACCAACTGGATCCTGCAGGGCAATCAGCCGGCCGTGAAGGCGCGGTTGTTCTGTTCGTACCAGGACGGCAGCGGTGTGACGACTTACGGCTCGGCATGCGCAAGTGCGACGGGTCGCTATGGCACCGCATTTACGAATGAGACGCCAGCCAACGGCAACGCCGCCTTCAAGATCGAAGGCAGCGGTTTCGCGGCGGGCACGCTCACGGTGCTGGTTGTTGGATGGGACCCGTTGTTTGTGAGCCAGCCGATTGGTGGGCTCCCGCTCGGTTGTGAGCAGCACACGGACGTGCTCTCGACGACGATCGGCCTCTCGGGCACGGGCAATGTGCGCGCAAACCTCACGGTGGGCGCGTCGGGCCATGTGACCTTTGGCTTCCCGATTCCCTCGGACCCGGGCCTCGTCAGCTTGTTCTTCGGGACGCAGATCGCTGGCTACGACACGGGTAACGCGGCACCGATTCCGTTCGTGACTTCGAACGCGCTGCGCTTCGTCATTCAGTAAGCCGATAGCGCCGGCGGGGCAGGCCACTCAGGCCTGCTGGGCTCCTGCGTTTCCAGCCTCGACAACAAACGAGGCGGCGCGCTCCATCTTGCCGCCCTGCGTCGTCACCTGGTCGGCGACGAGATAGTCCGCCTGCCACTCCTTGGCCGTCACCGTGCAGGCGACATAGCCGCGCTGGCGGTTGTGGAAGCGTAGCCCCGGATTCTGCTCCTGCAGTTTCTCAAAGCCTGGCACCGTCGCGCTGCCGTTGCCACCACTTGAGATCGAGGTGCCAACGAACTCTGTTGCGACCACGGGATCCTTGCCATCGCGATCGTCGACGCGCAGGTCGTTCACCCAGTTGGAGTGGATGTCGCCCGTCAGCACAACCGGGTTTTGGACCTTGCGCTTGGCCAGGAACTGCAGCAGCTGCGCACGTTCGTGCGCGTAGCCTGGCCACTGGTCCATCGAGTACAGCATCTCGTCCGAGTTCTTCGCGGTGAACCCAACGAGCCCCATCATGACTTGCTGCGCGAGCACGTTCCATGTGGCGCGCGAATCCGCGAGACCGGTCTTTAGCCAGTCGCGCTGCTTTTGGCCAAGCAACGTATTGTTCGCATCCCGCGCGGCGGCGTTCATCGGGCGGCGACCGTCGCCGTTGGGCTGATCCGTGCGATACTGGCGCGTGTCGAGCACAAACAACTCGGCGAGGCGTCCAAACGATGCCTTGCGATAGAGTTGCATGTCGGGGCCCTTCGGCAAGGACCGGCGGCGCAGCGGCATCGCCTCGTAGTAGGCCTGGTAGGCATTGGCGCGCTGCTTCAGGAACTCTGCAGGGTTGCTGTTCTTGCGCTCCGAGATGTCGTTGGCGTAGTTGTTTTCAAACTCGTGATCGTCCCAGGTCACAAACCACGGGCACTTGCTGTGCATGCCCTGCAGCAGCGGATCACTGCGGTACTGCGCATGGCGAAGGCGATAGTCGGCGAGCGTAATGAGCTTGCCGCCAGCGTGCTTGCGAACCTGGTTGTCGCGGCCTTTGCCCTCGTAGATGTAGTCGCCGAGATGGAACACGAGATCGAGTTCCTGCTCCGCCATGTGGCCGTAGGCCGTGTAGAGGCCCGTTTCGTAGTGCTGGCACGAGGCGAAGGCGAAGCGCAGTCGTTCGGGCATCGAGTCCGCGGCCGGCAATGTGCGCGTGCGGCCGATCGGGCTCGTGGCATCGCCAGCGCGGAAGCGGTACCAGAACCAACGGTCCGCGGGCAGGCCGGTGACCTCGACGTGCACGGAGTGCGCGAGTTCTGGCGACGCCGTGGCAGTGCCGCGGGCGAGGATGTCCTTCATGCCATCGTCGCTGGCTATCTCCCACGCGACCTCGATGGCCTCTTTTGGCATGCCGCCATCCTCGGCCAGCGGGGTAGGCGCAAGACGCGTCCACAGCGCCATACCGTCGCTGCTCGGATCCCCTGACGCAACCCCGAGCGTGAACGGGTCATTGCGGAATCGATACGGGGCGGCGCGGTGCCGGGGACCAAACGACGGCAGGATCGGCAGCGCAAACACCGAAGTGGCGCCGGCGAGGAACGAGCGGCGGTTAGGGCCGGGTGAAGAGGAGGCGTCGTGAGGCATGCAGAGACCTGGGGTTGGTTGCGCGATGTTGCACGCCAATGCGCATGTGCGAGCAGGCTTGCGTGAAGAATTGATGGTCAGTGACCGCGGCGGTCGTGGGGCAAGGAGCCTCGCGCTGCGCGCAGATACCCAAACGGCGTCAGATACAAGAAGTTGGACACGCGGGACGTGTAGACATCCGCATGCCGTTCGATCTGACGCGCGAGGCGGCTCTTGTCGGCGCCCGCGCGCATCAGTGGCCCCCAGCGGGCGTGGCCGAGTTCACCAGCGGCGCGCGCCAATGGCGCGATGCGGTGATCGAGGGCTTCACTTTCGCTGCGCAGGGCGCGCAGGCGTTCGTGCAGCGTGTGGGCATTGGTGGCTGTGCCCGACGGCGGTGCTTCGCGATGGTCGATGCGCAGCAGGGCGAGGCGCAGCGTGGCCTGCTCGTGATCCAGCCGTTCCTTTTCGTGCATGAGTTGGTTCAACCGCACCTGATCGCCTTCAAATGCCAGCTCGTGCTGCACCTCGTCTTCGAGCTCGCGCAGGATCAACGCCGTGCGCCAGCGCCGGATCTGGCTCGAGACGTGCACGTCGGCGTAGACGTGATCGCCGACGTAGAGGATGTCCTCACCGTCGACGCCAAAGTGTTCCTGCACGAGTTGCGCATTGCCGCCGCGGTAGCAGTGGCCATGGCGCAATGGCCCGGTATGGGCATTGGCGCTGACCGCGTCACCGATCACTTCGTGGAAGGGCGCATTGCCGTCAAAGAACGATGGTTTACGCGCCTGCACGATCACGAGGTCAAACAGACTGCGCCAGTTCGTGCCAGGCAGGAAGCGGTCGAACGCCCAGCTCATCATCGGCTGCGTGTAGTGCCATTCGCTGTTGGTGGCGAGGAACAGCTTCTTCCCGGCCTGCTTGAGGTCGAGCAGCGTCTGCGCGAGTTCCTCATCGAGGGTCACGAAGCGCTCGGGCGCCGCGATGATCTCGGCCTTCAGCTGGCCTTCGAGGTGGGCCGCATCCATCGTGCGGCCGACCAATTCGTAGATCGTTCGATAGTCAAGATCGCGCGACAGCTTGCCCGCGTCATACAGGTCGACGAGCTGGGCATAGAGGCAGGCTTCGGAGAGCGAGAACAGCGTGTTCAAGAACACCCATCGCTTCTCGCTGAGGTCGACCCACACCTGGCTATAGGCCTTGCGCTGCACGTCGTGCGTCAGGGTCTGCACGCCGTGCGCGGCCTGCGTGACATAACCAAAGCGGTTGGCCTTGACGATATTGCCCAGTTGCAGGTCGACGATGAGCCCGCGCGAGAACAGATCAGGGTCGAAGCGCAGGTCGGCGACCGGATGACCATTGGCGAGCAGGCGCTGTTGCACATGGGCATAAGCGCGCGCTTCCCAGGCCTTCACGTCGTAGTGCACGAGCGTGTAGTCCATGTCGAAGCCGATCGCCTGGATCGAGCGCATGTTGAGCGTGCGATTGCAGAACACGGCGCGCTCGGGCGGCGGCGCGAAGGCGGGGCGGGTAGGAGTCATCAGGAGACTGTAACCGGTCGCGGTTCGATGGGAACGTAGGGATCCGGGGTCATGTTGACTACGATTTGACCATGACCACCTGCGTGCCTGTGGCCGTCCTGGCGTTCGTGTCGTCTGTCGTCGGGGCAGTCGCGCAAGCGCCCGTGCCCGCTGCGAAGCCGTTGCCACCTTTGCGAGTGTTCCTGCTCGCTGGACAGTCCAACATGGAGGGGCATGGCGTCGTCGATCTCGATGACGCGCGCGACTACAACGGCGGCAAAGGCACTTTGGCGACGTTCCTGGCCGATGCGAAGAACGCGAAACAATGGCCGGGACTGCGCGCCGAGGATGGTTCGTGGGGCGTGCGCGACGATGTGTTCGTGTCGTATCTGCCAGAACACGGCAAGCAGAAGGCCGGGCCGTTATCAGTTGGTTATGCGGTCTACGATGACAAACACCATTTTGGGCCGGAACTCGGCATCGGGCGGGCGCTCGGCAATCACTTTGCGGAGCCGGTGCTGCTCATCAAGACGGCGTGGGGTGGCAAGAGCCTGGCGCTGGACTTTCGGCCGCCGAGTGCGACGGGGGACACCGGGCCTTACTACACGCAGATGATTGCTGAGTACCGCGCCGCGGTGGTGGCCATCCCCAAGCAGTTTCCGGCCCTTTCCGGGCATACGCCGCGGCTCGAAGGCGTGCTGTGGTTTCAGGGCTGGAATGACGGTTGCGATGACAAAGCCGCTGCCGAGTACGAACAGAACCTCGTGTTGCTAGCAAAGGACCTGCGCACCGAGTTTGGTGATGCGAAGTTGCCGTTCGTGGTCGGCGAGACCGGGAACATGGACAATGAAGTTCTTCGCGGCGCGCAGAAGCGCAGTTGTGAGGACAAGCAAATTGCGGCCGGCGCGCGGTTCGTGCCGACGCGGGAGTTCCTTCGCAATCCCGAAGATTCGCCCAATACGGGCCACGGGCATCATTGGTTTGGCAACGGCGAGAGTTATCTGCGCATCGGCGACGCGCTTGGGCGCGCGATGATCGAACTGGTGGATGCGCGAACGAAGAATGCGGCCAGGTAGGCCGCGCGCGTCAGCGCACGACGATCGGCAACGTGGCGTCGAACGTCTGGCGGCCACCTGGTTGGAGATCCACATGAAACGTGCGCGTGCCGTCGGCGACGAATAACGGGTATTCGCCGGGCTTCTCGATCGTGTAGACGGACATGGCGTCCACACCAGGTGGGCCCGCCGCGAGGACCTCGGCGCGGAGGATCGGGCGTTCGATGCGCAGCGTGGTCCAGCGCCCACTGCCGCGCGCGACCTGGTCCGGAAGTTCGGGCGAGAGCTGAAACCACGCGACGAGCTGAGTGCGGCCTTCGAGAGTCTCCAGCACACACCCATTGCGGGTCGTGCCCGGCATTAGCGGCACGTGGATGTCGCCGTCGAGGAATGCGGGCAAGGTGGTGTCGAGGCCGGCGGTGCGCTGCAGGCGAATCCCCAAGCGTCCGCCTGCCATCGCTTGTGCACGCAAGTGGCACCAGACAGCATCCGTCACCGTAGATGTCACTTCGGCCCGCAGGGCGGCCGCGTCGACATTCACCACGCGGGCAGGGAAGCTGCATTTGAGCACCCACGCAAACACTTCACCCGTCTCGCCTACGCGCGGCGGTTCGAAGCGATCCATGAGGAAGTCACCCTTGCGCGCTGCGCCCAGCGAGTAGGCCGTGCCGAGTTTCAAGAACAGGGCCTCGGCGCGCGAGGTATCGACATTGCGCAGTTGCAGCGTCCAACGTTGCAAGGCAGGGGGCGAGAGGGTCAGTTCGGTGATCCCTCCCGCCGTGATCACAACCGCCTCCGCGGCCACCGGCCCTCGACCAAGGTTCACTTCCCAGAGGAGGCGGTAGGTGCCAGGCAGCAGCGAGCTGAGTCCGGTGGCGCGATCGAGCTTGGTTGGTTGCCGCGCCTGGTCGCGAGCGCCATCGATACACTCTGCGAGCAAGTCGACGACCGAACCTGGTTCTGGAGCATCCGCGACATGCACAACGAGTGTGCCAAGGCGATTGGTCGCTGCGGGTGGCACAAACCAGAGATCCCCGCTGGTGCGCACGTTGGCCATCAACATCGTGAACGGGCCCAGTTGCTCCGTCGAACCATGCAGGGTTTCCGCGCTTTCCGCGCTGGCTCGTCGGCACAAGAAGAGAGGCTCGACTTCGTGGGGGCGACGCATAGCCTCCAACGACAACCATGCGTGCTGCTCATGTCCTGGTGAGCCCACGGCGATGCCGACCAGCGATTCGATGGGAGAGAGCACGAGTTCGCCCTCAGTCTGTTGGAGGTCGAAGGCACCATGTTCGTCCTGCAGCGGAAAGGTGGCTGCGTAGCGGGGCCACACGCCGCGGCCGGCATTGGTCGGCTTCTTCACCGCGAGCGTGCCGCGCATCGCACCGTCTGGCAGATAACACGCGGCGCGGCCCTTCGCATCGAGGCCCAGCACCAACTGCTGGCCACGCAGGCGCGGCGGATCGGCCGCCGGTCGGAGCAGCACCGCAAGTCGCGACAGCAGTTCGGGCGAAGGGCCCAGGACCCGAATTGTGATAGGTTGCACACCACATTGCAGGTCGACGCGGCGTTGCTCGCCGCGAGTGAGGCGAACCCAAGCCGGTGCCACCGGCACGCCGCTGGCTGCGTCGGCGGGTTCGTAGACATAGGCACCGACCAACAGCCACTCGTTCACGGGGGCGCGCAGGGTCGTCGCATACTCAACTGCTGCGCCACTGCGCGATGCCGAGCCGAGTTCGTAATCGTGGTCGGTGCCGAGGAAGAACCGCACGCGCCGTTCGCGCGGGGTGCCTTGACAATGGAGTCGCACATCGAGGGCCGCCGTGCCGACGGGTTCGGTGGCACCGGACGGCAAGGGTTGGTCGGCGCGCTCCGGAGCCGCTACGGGGCCGTCACCATTCGCACCAAACGCCCCCGACTGTCCAGGCTGCTCCTCGACCGGCGCACTCTGGTCCGGTGCAGGGTTCGGGGGAGGCTCATAGAACCACCAGCCGATGGCAAACACGCCGACCGCCAGCACGACCGCCAGCGCGGCCAGGGCCATGGCGGGGCGGTTGTGGTTCCTGGGCGGCGGAGTCATGGCACATACATTACGCGGCGGCAATTGCGCCGCGCGCTGTTCGGTTTAGGGTTTTCCCGCGCTCGACCTTACGAACTGCCGATGTTATCGGCTCTGGCCTCATGCTGACCCCGCCCCGGGGCAGTCGGAACCACCTCTCCCCAACCATGCAATTGTCCAAAACGTTGCTGCTGGGTGCCCTGCTGCTAGCAGGGTGCGACAGCAAGATCACCCAGTCCACCAACACCGCGCTGCAGGCGAAGGTCAACACGGTCACGGGGTGCTTTCCCGACCACCTCGAGAAGATCAACGCGCTGCTCGACTACGCGCAGTTGTGGCGCCTCAACGACGGCAGCAACCCGGCGGACCCGTCGGGGCTTTCGTGGTCGGAGCAAGGGGATGGCACGCTCGATATCACCTACACGATCGGCGCCTTCACGATCACCTCGACGATTTCCTTCTACAGCCCGACCGGTGTGCTGCAGAACCTCGCGATCACGAGCACCGATCTCTCTGGTGCCGTTGCCGAAGCGGCGGCCCAACTCGACGCGACGTTCACGACGGGAGACTCGTTCCTGGTCGCCGAGTGGTCTCTGTCAGGCAGTGGAGTGACGGGCTCGGGGGCCTTCACGGGCATCTTCTCAGGCACGTCGCGTCTGCATCAGATCAGCACGACGACCGCCACACCCGCAGGTGGTCCGCCGCCGAACGCCGACGGGTCGATCACGATCGTCGACAGCGACACGTGCACGTTGACCTTCAACACGACGGGACTGCAGACCGACGCAACGACCTCGCAGGATTACCCAATTGGCAGTGTGACGTTCACACTCGTTGGCCCCGATGCCACGGTCACGGCGACGTTCACCATGGATAGCACCGTGGAAGCGACCTTGGTCGTGGACACGGTGCCTGGCGTTTTCACGATCAACCTCTCGACGCGCAGCGTCACCCACAGCCGGTGAGGAGCCCCACGATGCGCATTCTCTCTCTCGTCGCGATCCTTGCCTGCTCCACCCTCACCTCGTGTTTCCAGCTCGAAGTGACCGCGCAGGCCGGTTACGCGCAATTGGCGCTCGACGGTGACGTCGGTTACGTCGATGGCGCCACTTCTGCCAGCATTGCCCAGGATATCGAATCGGGCTTTGGCCTCGGCGATGACCAAGGCGTGCCGTATGCGCGCGCACAGGTCGACTTTGGTGTGCCGGTGCTCGCGGCCTCAGGCTTCATGTTTGACGAATCCGGCTCCGGCACGTTGCAGGCCGACTTCGGTAACAACCTGACGGCTGGCACGCAGGTGTTCACGGACTTCACGCTCAATTGCGCGAAGGTTTCCTACGCGTTCGAGATCGGGCTTGGCCCCGTTTCCATCGAACCTGGCATCGCGGTCGACTTCATCGACCTGTCCGTGAAGGCGCAGGACAGTGTTGGCATCTTCACGGAAGACGTGCAGTTGACGGCGCCAATCCCGCTGGCCTTCGTGCGCGGCCTGTTGGATTTCGACTTCATCGCTGCCGTGGCCGAAGTCGGCTACATGCAGGTCGATGTGAAGGACGTCAACGCCAAGTTGCTCGACCTCGAAGCACTGGTCGAATATCGCCCCATCGACTGGGTGGACCTGTTTGTTGGTTACCGCAGTGTGCGGCTCGAAGCGGATGGGCTCATCGATGGGGATCAGGTGGATCTCGACATCGGGATCAGCGGGTTCCTGATCGGCGGTGGCGTTCGCTTCTGAGTGGATGGTCGTTGCGGCGCTGCCTCTGCTGTTGATGGCTGCGTCACTTCGCAGGCAGCATCTCCGCATCGCCGCGCTA